>JBIIGU010000176.1:0-3576 GCA_044236275.1 Bacteroidia bacterium
AGGTTCGTCAAGCGTTTTGCACTTGCATGGGGAAATAACCAAATCCCAAAGTACCCGCAACCCTGAATTGGTTTATGATATTGATGGTTGGGAACTAAAGATGGGAGCTACCTGTGATTTAGGCTCACAGCTGCGGCCATTTATTGTTTGGTTTGGTGAGGCAGTGCCTAAAATGGAAGAAGCTGTTTCGCTGGTTACGCAAGCCGATTTATTTGCTGTTATTGGCACTTCACTGGTGGTTTATCCTGCTGCAGGGCTTGTAAATTTGGTGCCGGAAAAAGCACCTGTATTTGTGGTTGATCCCGGAACACCTGAAATGCCATCAGCCATTGAGCATGTGTTTATTAAAGAGCCCGCAACAATTGGGGTACAAAAGCTCATAAACACCTATCTGCTTAAATAATCTGATTACTTAGGCATCGTTGGCTGCCCTAAATAGCATTTTGGGTATTACCTTGCGGCCGTGAATTATCTTAGAGCAGAAAATATTGCCAAAAGTTATGGAGACAGAATCCTTTTTAAGGACTTAACCATCAGCATAGAAAAAGGCCAGCGCATTGCGCTTATTGCCAAAAACGGAACAGGCAAAACCAATCTCTTAAATATTTTGGCTCAAAAGGATCAGTCGGATGCAGGAACAGTGCTGGTTAGCAAGGATATTAAAACTGCTTACCTGGAACAAGAGCCCTTTATTCCTGAAAATTTAACGGTGTACGAAGCCTTGTTTAACAGCAATAATGAGTTGCTGCAGGCGGTAGCATCCTATGAAAAAGCACTTGAGCATTCTGAAACCAATTATGATGATGTCGCAATGGCCGGCTTGCAGCGCTGCATGGAAGAAATGGACCGTTTGCAGGCCTGGGACTATGAATCGCGCATTAGGCAAATACTTACAAAACTGGCCATTCACCAATATGATCAGCGGGCAGGTTCCTTAAGCGGTGGTCAAAAGAAACGACTGGCCCTAGCACGGTTGCTTATTAATACTCCTGATTTATTAATTATGGATGAGCCAACCAATCATCTTGATATTGATATGATTGAATGGCTGGAAGGTTATCTGAAAAGTGTGGATACCACCTTATTACTTGTAACGCACGACCGATATTTTTTGGATAATGTGTGTAACCAGATTATTGAGCTGGATCAGGGCAAACTTTTTACTTACAAAGGCAATTATGCCTACTATTTGGAGAAAAAGGCCGAGCGGGAATTTAGGGAAGAAAGGGAAACGGAAAAGGCAAGAAACCTGATGCGCAAGGAGTTAGAATGGATTAGGAGGCAGCCCAAAGCAAGGGGAACCAAATCTAAATCCAGGATTGATGCTTTTTATGAACTAAAGGAAAAAGCTACAGGAAAAGCAGAGGATAAGAAGGTAGAACTGGATTTGAAAATGCAAAGGCTGGGTGGCAAAATACTGGAGTTACATAAGGTTAATAAGGCTTTTGGTGCTAAAAAGCTAATTTCTGATTTTTCATATATCCTAAAACCAGGTGAGCGTATTGGCATAGTGGGCCGAAATGGGATAGGAAAATCTACCTTTTTAAATATGTTAATGGGCCTTGAAACAGCCGATAGTGGACACTTAACCAGAGGAGATACAGTTGTTTACGGATATTATGCCCAAACAGGCCTTCAATTAAAGGAAGACAAAAGGGTACTGGATGTGGTGAAAGATATTGCAGAATACGTAACGCTAAATAAGGGCGAAAAAATTACAGCATCTCAGCTTTGTAAGCGTTTTCTGTTTGATGATAAAATGCAGCATACCTTTGTATCCAAACTCAGTGGAGGAGAGAAGAGACGTCTTTTTTTGTTAACTGTGCTTATCAAAAATCCAAATTTTCTTATTCTGGATGAACCTACCAACGACTTAGATATCCCAACTCTTAATGTGTTGGAGGAGTTCCTGGAAACCTACAAAGGTTGCCTCCTTATTGTTACCCACGACCGATATTTTATGGATAAATTGGTTGATCACCTGTTGATTTTTGAAGGAGAAGGTCAAATCAGGGATTTTAATGGCAATTATCAAGACTATTTAAATGAACTGGAGGAGCTCAAATCAAAAAAAGAGATTTCTACAACTTCACCGCAGCCAAGTGCTGCAGCCAAACAGCCTGTGGTAGAATTCTCTGAAATGACATTAAAAAAGAAATTGAGCTATAAGTAGCAAAGAGAAAGAAATATCGGAATTAGAAACCAGGAAAGCCGATTTGGAAGCCAAACTGGTTTTAGGCGGTGATAACCATGAGGAATTATTAATGTGGAGCAGGGAAGTGGAGGAGGTAAACCTTCTGCTTGAAGAAAAAGGAATGCGCTGGCTTGAATTAAGCGAATAATCCGTTCTGCACACATTTTGTCAGTTTATGTTAAGGCTTGCCGCAGGTAAGCCTTTTTTTATGCCTTTTTACATCTGTAAATATCTTTACACATAACTAATAAATAAATGTGTCAATAACCTATTTATCAATAATTTATTATTTATAATATAAAGTTAAGGTTCAGGCCTGAATTTTACAATTGTAATTGCTGTTTATAACTTTTGTAAAGCCATATTTACGTTTGTAAACCTATTTGTTTACATTTGTTTTAAGTATTTGATATAATGAACATTAAATAGATTTTCAGCAATGGATGCCCTAAATACAAGAATTATTCAGGTAATGGATGCAAGTGGACTAACCAAGTCATCTTTTGCTGCAAAGCTGGGTGTTTCCTTGCCGCTTATTGCACATATATGCAGTGGCCGTAATAAACCTGGCATTGAATTGATACAGAAGGTAATGCAGTCTTTCCCTGATGTAAACCCCTTCTGGCTGCTATTGGGGCAGGGTCAAATGGTTAATCAGGTTGCTCCCAAAGCGGATTTAACCAGTATAATAACACAACTAAATGATTTAAAAGCACTTATAAGTAAACCAAAAGCTGTATTTCAGACTATTTCGGCTTATCATAAGATATTGCTAGACGAGGTTATGCATTTAAAGGAAATGGGGTCTAATATTGCCCAGGGAGAGCAAATTTTAGATAAATTAGCTCGGCAGTTGGATGCCTTGGAAGATGAGATACTATCTAAATTAAAAGATTAAGTATTATATTTTAAATCATTGATATTTAGTAAATAGAAATTTAAAAAGTAGAGTGAAAATCAGGGCAATATTATAGTCCATTATCTACCTTTCAGCCAAGGTGGCAGTATTATAAAAGGGATATGATTATTGCAATCTGGCAAGTTCCTCAAAAACCACCTCATACCTTTTTTCAGTTTGTTCAAGCAGATGCTTATTTTGCTCATAAACTGCTCTTAGGTTATCAAGGGCATTTTTATTTCCCAAGATTTCCGGTAAGCCAAAATCCAGCTCATTTGCTGAAATTTCATTTTTTAACCGGTTCATTTCCTTTTCAAGTTCATCAAATTCCTTCTGAAGCTTAAGAATTTGGTTATTCGAAACACTTTTAGGCTTTTCTTCTTGTTTTACTTCGGCTTTGGGTGCCGGAGGCTGGGTTATTTTAGGCTGATTTTTAGCTTGTTTAAGTGCTTCTTCTTCCTGTTTAGTCCTCCAATATTCATAT
>JBIIGU010000222.1:0-3121 GCA_044236275.1 Bacteroidia bacterium
GGAAAGTGCAGGGGTTAAAATGCCACCATTCTTTCAATACATTTATAAATACAGTCTGCCTTTTCTCCTGCCGGTATTGGTGGTAGTATGGCTGATATTCTTTTATTAACATTATGCTGAACGGAAAAAAAATTGTAGTGGTATTACCGGCATATAATGCCGAACTTACACTCGAAAAAACGTACAACGAGATTCCATTTCAAATTGTAGATGATGTTGTTCTTGTTGATGATGCAGGAAAAGACAATACCACCGAGCTAGCTAAAAGAATAGGAATTAAGCACGTTGTTCGTCACGAAAAAAATAAAGGTTACGGAGGCAACCAAAAAACCTGTTACAATACTGCAAGAAATTTGGGTGCTGATATTGTCATAATGTTACACCCCGATTACCAGTATACGCCTAAGCTTATAACAGCAATGGCTTCTATTATTGCATACGATGTATATCCGGTTGTGTTTGGCTCTCGTATTTTGGGTATGGGAGCATTGAAGGGAGGCATGCCTTTATATAAATTTATTTTTAATCGCTGTCTTACATTGTTTCAAAATGTTTTAATGCATCAAAAATTATCAGAATATCATACGGGTTATAGGGCTTTTAGCAAAGAGGTACTGGAGGCGGTAAACTATCAATTATGCTCAGATGATTTTGTGTTTGACAATGAAATGGCTGCCCAAATATTTTTTAAAGGGTATGAGATTGCGGAAGTAACCTGTCCAACCAAGTATTTTCCCGAGGCTTCTTCTATTAATTTTAAGCGCAGCACCATATACGGATTGGGCGTATTGCGCACTTCTGTTATTTATCGACTCCAAAAATGGGGCATGGGTAAGTTTAAAATATTTGGCTAATATTTCATAGTATATCAATTCGATGATGAATGATCTGATGTATATCACTCGTTTTATAAGTTTAATTAAACGTTCAATTTAATTCGCGTTGAAAATCGATCTGAATACATTATCACCCATATCTAAAGAGAATTTAAAATACGATTTTCCGGCAGGTATTGCAGTGTTTTTTGTTGCGGTACCTCTGTGTCTGGGTATTGCCCATGCATCAGGTGCTCCGCTTATTTCAGGACTTATAACCGGTGTAATTGGGGGAATTGTTGTGGGCATGATTAGTAATTCTGCTCTTAGTGTAAGTGGCCCGGCTGCCGGTCTAACAGCCATTGCTTTTGCGGGCATTGCAAAACTGGGTTCTTTTGAGGCATTTCTCTTGGCTACATTTTTAGCAGGAGTTATACAGATTCTTTTGGGTATACTTCGGACCGGTGCCGTTGCTGATTATATCCCAACAACAGTAATAAAAGGTATGCTTTCAGCTATTGGTTTAATTCTCATCATCAAACAGTTTCCGCAGCTATTTGGTTACCATGCACAAGCAATAGCCGCAGATAAGCTTACAACACCCACATCTGGGTTAATTGAAATCCAGGCGCAGAAGGTGTCATCTTATCAAAATATTTATAGCATGTTAATCGACTTGTTTAGCAGCTTGCATAAAGGGGTTATGATTATTGGTGTTATTTCATTGATTTTTCTTGCTGTTTGGGATAAGTTTTTTCATGTGCGATTTAAAACCATACCCGGTTCATTGCTTGTGGTATTTTTAGGCGTACTGCTAAACCACCTCTTGCAATTTTCCGGTCTAATGTCGCTTCAAACCAGCCATCTGGTGCAAATTCCCTCTATAAAAAGTATCAACGAGTTTATTTATGCTACCCATTTCCCTGATATGAAGGAATTAACCAATTATGAAGTTTATGTAATCGCTATTACTATAGCCATTGTAGCTTCTATAGAAACCTTGTTATCTGTTGAAGCTATTGATAAATTAGATCCTCTAAAGAGAAAAACACATGCAAACCGCGAGTTATTTGCACAGGGAGTAGGAAACATAATGAGTGGTATGCTGGGCGGCTTGCCCATGACCGCTGTAATTGTGCGTGGATCAGTCAATGTTTCGGCAGGTGCACGCTCTCGTCAATCGGCTATATTACATGGTTTGTTTATAGTCATTGCCATGGTTTTTCTTGCTCCGCTTATCAATACAATTCCTCTTTCATGTTTGGCAGCTGTATTGGTTTATACGGGATATAAACTATTTCAACCTTCACAGTTTATTCAGATGTATAGGAGAGGCTGGAATCAGCTAATGCCATTTGTATTAACCATTGCAGCAATCATATTTACTGATTTGCTAATAGGTGTAATGATTGGATTAATTGTTTCTGCTATTTTTATTGTTAAGCAGGACTATGAAGGGGCAACACTTAAAATAATTGATACAGGCAAGCGAAAAAAGCTGGTATTTGGAGAGAGCATTACTTTTTTACATAAGCAGCGCCTTCAGTATTTTCTCTCAGAGTTGCAAACAGGAAACATTCTTGAAATTGATGCATCCAATACATATTTTATTGATGCATCTATTCAAGAAATATTGGATGAATTTAAGGAAACAGCCTCACAACGCAAGGTGCAATTAATAATTCATGGGCCTGCGCAATCCAATTCTCATTAAAATTAAGCAAAGAGATAAATCTATTCTGTGTGAGGCATCCTAAGCAGCAAGGCAAACCCGCCTTTTCTTTCTAGCTCTTTAATGTCGTGGCCTACATACTCTTTAGCATGATTTATTTTCACCACAAAATAAACCGGCTTATCAATATTACCGCGCAATAGCCATTCCATATCGGAATAGCTTGGATTACGTTGAGGTTGCACTTGGGCATAGAAGTATTGGGCATAGCTTTTATGTCCCAATGATTCCACATAGCAGTCTTTACCTTTCAATTGCTTATAAAATAAAATGGCAGGCTGCTGCGAGTATGCTTCTATTTTAGGTACAATAAGATATAAATAGGAATTAATAAACAGTGCGGTGCTGCAAAGTAGTAGCATCAATCCGGTTTGTGCACGATTTTGTAATAGCATGATGGCACTGCTAATAATAATAAGCAGAAAGATAAAGCCCAATATAAATTCATAACCTTTCCAAGGGCCTTGAATTTGTAATGATGCTACAGCAAACTCGTCTTTTATATAAGGAATGATTGCTGCTTTATATGAATCAATTAAGGTAATGCCTCCCAACGCAATAGCTATGATTGAGC
>JBIIGU010000003.1:0-14575 GCA_044236275.1 Bacteroidia bacterium
GGTATAACTTTGATTGTTTTGGAGGCAACTGTGTGTTGATGGATTCTACTGTGTTTCCAATTCGTGCTTCGGATATTGGAGCAACAGATGGATTAAAACCAAGAACCCCCGGCTTGTTCACCAACGTATACTATGATATGTTAGATTGGTGTACCGGTGCGCCCAAAGCAAACCCTCCATTTTATATTGCAGATACATCCTTGATGTTCTTACCCGTTACACATAAGTTTGTCAGGTCGAGTTGGGAGGCAACCGGCAGTAATGATAAATCTGAGTGGAATAGCATTGTACATCTCATTGTAACCAAACAAAATTGCCAACAGTTCTTTGCAATCCCAGTTATAATAGGTGTAATTGACACTTTCTTCATCAGAGATTGGACCGGCAAAGAGGATACTGTTTTCTGTGCAAACGAAAGAATTTTCTTTGACGATTCAGTGAGGTACTGGCGCTATGATTGTGCAAAGAGCAATTGCAACAATCCTCCTGGCCCGGGAAGAACCATCAGCAGAGATATAAGACCTTTAGGCCTCACAACAGATCCTAATTATGGCTATGATGACGTTGCTGTAAAAGATGTGTTACTCATGCCTGGCTATGGTTGTAATTTCCTGATTGATACGGCTGATTTCTGGCGTTTCGAAGCAGGTAAACTACCTGAGGTTAAAGGCACATTCCCTAACCCGATGTTTAGGTATAACCCCAATGGCACCGTGGTTCCACTGCCCGGACTCCCTGCAGGTGATGCATATGATATTACGCTTCGCGTAGATACTACTCGCAGAGAACGTATGTATTGGGATTTTGGTGATGGTTCGTCAATTTATGAAGGAGTTAGCCCAAGTCATATTTACTCTGATTATGGAAGATATGCCGTAACCATGTATACCCGCGATAGCCTAGGATTCTGGGACACCTGTGTGCGCTGGGTAAATATTGTGAATCCGGTGGCAAAAATGGAATTTGCCAAGAAGGTGTTTAATTGTGCTGAAATTTTCAGTGTAAAGGATTCTTCTTATCTCGATGGAGGCTGGCAAAACCAAGGATTAGATGTTATAGCTGCTAACTACTGGTGGTTTGGCGAAAATAAAATTGATACCATTACCCCTCAGGGTGTAAATATCTTTAGGCCCAAATCAGCATCATGGCCATACCGCTCAAATGGGGAGTTTATTGTTAAGCTTAAAGTGGTAACCACTCAAGGATGTGCCGACTCCACATATGAGAAGATTTTCATTAAGGGGCCTAGGCCTAGATTTAAGCTGCTTTCAGATACCATAGGCTGTGCTCCTATGAAAATACGACTTTGGAACCTTGCCGATTCCCTTGATAAACAGGATGCTTCTGACACGCCAACCGTAGAAACGATTATTTATTGGGGAGATGCCGGTAGTACTCCAACCTCAGTATTGGGCAGAAGAGATACAGTTGAACACGTTTATCAGGATTCGGGAGTATTTCAGATTCTAGCTGTTGGACGTGATACAAAATTCCCTGCCCCGGCTGTTTGTAAACTCATTGTTTTCCCGGATACTGCAACAGACCCAACAACAGGCCAGCTTATGAATATGCCGATTAAGATTTATGTGAAGAAATTCATAAATGAGTTGAGTCCGGACGATACTATTATTTGTGTTGGCAACGAGGCTGAATTCATCAATACTTCTGATAATGCCTTTAATAAATTTGTATACAAGCGATATAAAGATAATGACCTATCGGAAATTGATAGTGTAATAAGAAATCAAGCTGCACCTGATGCCGTTAAATTCAAGTTTGACAGTGTTGGCAGATTCCAGGTTCACTCCATTCCTAGAGGATTCGACCCAATTCAGATTCCGGCTGGCGCAGAGAGAAACTGTGAGGTGAGAGATACTTCATATATCAGTGTTGTTAAACCAACCCCGGCTTTCGATACAATCCGCCAAGACGTGAACTCGGCAAAATACCTGATGAAAAACAACACCAATGCATCCTTCCAGAATTCTGATGTGTTCGAGTGGACCTTATACAAGGTAGGAGAAAGCACACCATATATGCTAAAAGATGGTGAAATTAAAGGTGGGGAAAATCCTAAAATGGGTAACCTAAGTGATATGGATTTTGAAGTTGACTTTAAAAACGATACCGGTGACTTTAAAATTTGCTTGAAGGCATGGCATATTGAACCTCCGGCCGATTGCGCAGATACGGTTTGTAAAATCATAAGCAATAGATTTTTAACCAGGATTAAAATACCAAATGTGTTTACACCAAACAGTGATGGTAGCAATGATAATTTTGTGATTGATATTGACGGAGAAGACAAATATGACTTGCAAATCTTTAACCGTTGGGGCAATAAGGTTTTTGAAAGCAAAGACAGAACAAATACTTGGAACGGTAAAGATATGAATGATGGTGGTGAGTGTCCTGCCGGTGTTTATTATTTCATTTTCAATTATCAACTCAGGGCTCAGAATCCTGCAACAGTTACAGGCACTGTAACACTGATTAAATAATTTCAAACTGTAAAATTCAAAGCCCGGCTTAGCCGGGCTTTTTTTTACGATTAACATCCAGTTGCTTCTTTCAGAAGGATGCTTAAATCTGGAATAGAAATGCATGCAGCGTTACTTTTTCTTCAAGTATTTCCGGTTTCATAAAAGGCTATTCGTTTTTACATAAATGGATAGCAGCTTCTTTCTTTTATTTATCTTGCAAACATGGCTGGTAAGCTAATCATCATACCTACACCTCTTGGTAACCTTGAAGATATTACTTTAAGAGCAATACGCATATTAAAAGAAGTTGATTTGCTTTTGGCTGAAGATACACGGCATACCCTAAAATTACTGCAGCACCTGCATATTGAGAAACAAATGCAGCCGTTTCATCAGCACAATGAACACCGCGAATTGCAGCGCATTGTTAATTTGCTTCAGTCAGGAAAAAACATTGGATTGGTAAGTGATGCCGGCACACCTGGCATATCAGATCCCGGGTTTTTAATTGTGAGAGAATGTTTGCGCAACGATATCGAGGTGGAGTGTTTGCCCGGACCTACAGCTTTTGTTCCTGCACTTATTAAAAGCGGTTTGCCGTGCGATGCGTTTGTTTTTGAAGGATTTTTGCCTGAAAAAAAGGGCCGTCAAACAAAAATAAAAGAGCTTGCAGCCGAGGCAAGAACAGTTGTATTGTATGAAGCACCCCATCGGCTTATTAAGACCTTGAAACAACTAACTGAATTTTTTGGTGAAGACCGAATGGTTTCCGTTTCAAGAGAACTTACCAAAAAGTTTGAACAAACAATTAATGCCTCATTGATAGAAGCAGTAAAACATTTTGAAGAACATCCTCCCAAAGGCGAAATAGTAATCACTATTGCAGGCAAGAAAGACTGAAATTAAATTGTTTTATAGCCTTGCACCAACTACTGCGGTTATTTTTTCTTTAATGGTATTGCCTTTTAGGTCAAAAGCTTCCAGATATATGATGTAGATGCCGATATTGGCTTTTTCATTATTATCATTAATGCCATCCCAGCTTATGGTGTTTTCGGTGCCCAGAATGTCATTACGCATCAGTTGTTTTACCATTCGCCCATTATTATCATAAACGGATAATGTTCCGGTATACCCGTTTGCAGGTGTTTTAATATAAATATTTAACAAGTCCTGATAGCCATCTCCATCAGGCGAAAATATTTCAGAAGACAAGGATAATAATGAACGGCCAGTAATAGATTGCATGTATTGCGAATTTTTGCGTGTTGGTGTTCCGTAGCCTGATGTTGCAGAAGCGGAGGTCCAGTTGGTGCGGTCATTGCTTGCTCTATTATAATCAATGCGCTCAAGGCTAACTCCGTTTTTATCATCCAGTAAGGCAAAATGCATCTTGTCATCATAATTCAGCTGATCGTATCTAAAACCTGCTCCATCAACCAAAACGCAAACCCCTTCATCGTCATTCATTGACGGCAAATTGGTTTCTATCATGCTTAATTTATCGGAACCAAAATAATTTAAGGCAATATGATCAGCATTCTCGGTTAGTACAATGTATTGTTTCGGCAGCATAATGAAACCTTGAGGAGCAATTGCATAAATTTGATTCAGGCTATCCTTATCATCGGTATCAGCAATGCGGAGCGTCTTCAAATCAATAACCTTATTGCTGTTATTGTAAATTTCAACAAAATCACTTCCTCCTGTTTTGGGATTAAATAGCACTTCGTTAATAACCAAGTCTCCTTTACTAAAAGGTTCAGGTAAACCAAAATCTCCGTAATCGCGCGTTTGAATTGGGTTGCCAGCGCAATCTGTAATGGAGTCTATGAGTAGCCTGTAAATGGTATTTTTCTGAAGGGGCGCAGTTAGATTAATGGATATCTCCTTAAAGTTAGGAGCAGACGCATTAACATTTGTAAATGCAACAGTAGGATTAAAACGATAATGGCTATGCTGCATAAGGCTTAGTGAATCAATTGACTCATTGAAGTATACCAGTAGTTTAAGGCTATCAGCAGGATAAATGCGAATCAGTTCCGGTGCCAGCATATCTTTATTATTACCTCTGATGCTATTTGCTTTACCCGGAGTGCCTCCTTTAGGGTTTGTACTTGCCTGCCAATTATTAGCCTCTCCGCATGGGTTTCTTGTGTCAATCATTTCTAAGCTCCAACCACCGTCCTTTTTTAAATTGTTCTGATACCAAGATGATTGATAATTTACCGCATGAATGGTTTTTCCTTCGGCATTTCTTATGCTCAATATTTCTCCATCATTCGTTAAAGAAGGAAAATCGGCTAAGCCCAAAAGGCTATTAATACCATTAAATAATCCTGCAACCTTGCTATTGCATATAACCATAAAACTATCCGGCAATAACAATATATCAGGAAGCAGTATGGTGGTTAAAGCGTGTTTTAATTGCCAATTCTTTAAAGAAATCACCCTTGCACTGCGGTTATACAGTTCAATATATTCAGCCGCAGGCAAACCAACTGCAGGGTCGGGGTCGGCCATGATTTCATGAATCAAAATATCATATGGCCTTGCGGTGTCAGGCTGATAGTAGAAAAAACTTGCCTGTATATTTTGCATGCTATTCTGATTACAATCCCTGAGGCCGTTAATTGTAAGCACATAATTTTGTTTGCTTTGCAAAGCAGGATTTACTAGAAGCAAGAGGCTATCGTTTGCTGCGGATATGCTGCTTTTTGCAGTAATGCCAATGCCATTAGAAAGTGTGAGCGATGCAGATGCAATACTGCTCATATCTGCACCCTCATCAAGCATCAAAATAATTTCTGTGCTGCTTTTACATATCACATTTTTAACTTTTGGAGGGGTTTGGTCTATGCTGTTATCCCACACGGTATTTCTTTTTCCGGGTGTTGCGCCATTAACATCAACTGATGCGGTATAATTTGATTTACCTGAACAAATATTGTTCGGATTCTTCAGTTCAATACTCCAGCCTCCATCTTTTTTGGTATCGTCATTATACCAGCTTAGGTCATAATCTACTTGATGGATGGAGCTTCCGGCAGGAGCTTTCAACATAATGGCATCAGCCGAATTATTTAATGTAGGGAAGCTTGCAACTCCTGCAACCATGCCAAAGGCGGCAAATGTGGCAGCTTGTGCCGATGCACAAATGATTATGAACGAGTCGGCCGGTAATATCACTTCAGGAAGCAAGGCAGGAGTGCCTCCATCAGAAATGATCCAGTTTTTGAGATTTATGGGTATGCCGGCATTGTTATACAATTCTATAAACTCCTGTTCAGGCAGGGAAATAACAGGCGGTGTAGGATCGGCCATCCACTCTGAGATCAGCACATCTCCTGCAGCAGGCGTGTAATAAAAGAAGTTTCGCTGAATCAAACTCATGGCATTGCCTGAGAAATCCTCTACTCCTGATATGCTTATTGTATAACTGCTTTTATTGGAAAAAGCAGAAAAGAAACTAAGTATCACTACCTGATTGTTCCCGGCTTCAACCTGAGCATCAATGGGGTTTCCCAGCCCATTGTTAATCAAATAATTTGAAGTTTCAGTTGCTGTGTTGGCATCAACTGGTTCAGAAAATCTTATTCGTAATGTATTTGCACCAATTACACTCACGCTATCTACTGCCGGTGGGGTATTATCAATAATTACAGGTCCTGCATACACATCATCCAGATAAAAATTAGAAATATTGGTAGAGGTGAATCGGATAAACCAACCGGTAAAACTTGATAAGGAGAATTCATTATCAGTGGCATTACCTTCGGTAGTAAAATTATTTCCGCCAAGCGTATCGCTATACAACTGCCAGTTTCCTGTGCTATTTCTGAGTACTTTTATGCGCACCAGATTATTGGTTTTCGAAACAGTGGCTCTTCTGCCCCCAATAATTTGTGTTATGGTAGATCCTTTCTGCTTCATAAGCATAATGGAATCATTGTTGCCTGTAATGCCTCCCAGTTGTACAAAATATCCATTAAGCGGGCCTTTCAGATTCATACTGTCGCTCATAAGGTAGTAACGGCAAAAATTAGCGGTACTTGGGCTTAAGTTAAACCTAACCCAAAAACGCCATTCTCCCTGAGAGATAGGGCTTGATGTACTTAGCGAAATATCCTTTGTTGTGCCTGCCGTGCCTTTGCTTTGCAACTGTAAAAAACTGTTCACCTGAAAGAGTGAATCATCACCCTGCCACATGGGGTTTACAGAAAAATCGCCATCTGCAAAGTTTTCATTTAACTGAGCAAAAGCGGGTTGCAGGGTTAGCAGAAGAATAATGACAATAAAATGTTTACACATCGGGTTTCAATATACTAAAGTTTTATAATGTTGGTGTTAATTCGCATCTTGTTATGGAAAAGGAATTATATGAACTGGATGAAGAGACCAAAATGAAATGGTATAAGATTGTGTTTGGGCTAAAAAAGCAGTTTGATAAAAAACCTGATATGAACGGATTGCTCTTTTTGATAGGGATAAGAGAGTTGGGTCAAAACCGCAATTTTAGCAAAGATGAAAAGATGGATTTAATGCATATAGCTACCTGTAAATTGTTTAGCTATGACGGCTATTACCGCCTTTCACATACTGACGAGGAAGGTTGGCCCCATTATGAAGAACTGAAGAAACTGCCATATGCTGATTTAACCAAACAAGAAACCCTTATGAAAAAGCTGGTTGTTAAATATTTTGATTCAGAAGGCATTTTAGAAACATTGTAAGCAACCTAATGGCTAAAAATTCCATCATTCATAGCGGATTGTAGTACAAAATTTTGCGGTAATCAGATTTAAAATTTCATAATTTGCATAACATGAAACGTAAGCTTTCAATTATTTTAGGGTGTGTTATCCTTTTGGCTACAACCCAGGCTCAAACGCCTATAAAGCAGGAGAAGGAGCAGCGAGTAGAAATAACGACCACATACGGAAACATTATTATTAAGCTATATAATAAAACACCAAAGCATCGGGATAATTTTATTCAACTGGTAAAGGCGGGTTATTATGATAGTCTTTTATTTCACCGTGCTATTCCTGAATTTGTTATACAGGCCGGTGATCCCAATTCGCGTAAGTCTAAACCCGGTGATAAGTTGGGAGATACAGACTTAGATTATAAGATACCGCCTGAATTTGTACCCGAGTATTACCATAAACGTGGTGCGCTTGCAGCTGCCAGAACTCCTGATTCTGATTACTCATCTAGTGCAGGGCAGTTCTATATTGTGTCTGGTAAGCGGTGGTCAACAAAAGAACTTACTAAAGTGATGAATGAATATAATTATGCAGGAAAAATGACGCTTTTCTCGGTTATTATGGCTACGGATTCAGTTAAAGAAAAATATCGGGATTATAGTTTTCGCGGTGACAGTAGCGGAATGGTGCAATACTCACTTAAACTTAAAGAGCAGGTAGATGAGTTATTCAGACCTTATCAGATGGATTTTACCACACAAATGATTCAACAATATATTAAACCCGGTGGCGTGCCTCATCTGGATAAGCAATACACTGTTTTTGGCGAAGTTGTTTCAGGTATGGAAGTTGTTGATTTTATCGCTAATTTACCCCGCGATGAGAACGACAGGCCCCTCAGAGATGTGAGGATAAAGATGCGCCTGCTTCCTTAGTGCATGGCTGTTAAAAAAGTACTTTACATCATTATATTATTTTGTTTTTCTCTGTCAGCATTAGCGCAGCAGGAAACAATTGTGAGCGGCCGCGTTTTAGAAAAGGGCAGACCCGAACCTCTTCCTTTTGTGAGTGTTGGTTTTAAAGGTACACGCATAGGAACTACAACAGACTTTGACGGAAACTTTACCCTTAAAACAACTCTTGATGTAGACTCGCTGGTGGTGAGTTATGTGGGCTACCAAGCATTGCACAAAAAAGTTAAACGAGGACAAAAGCAATATTTGATATTGGAGCTAAAACCTGTTACTACTGAGTTGAAAGAAGTGGTAATAAAAGCCGGTGAAAATCCTGCATTACGCATTATCAGAAAAGCACAACAAAACCGGGATGCATATGACCAATCTAACTTAATTGCTTTTGAGTACAATAGCTATAACAAGATGGATGTATCAATGAACGAGATTTCTGAGGAGATGAAGAATAATGTAATGCTTAGGCCCATTAAATCATTGTTCGATACCACCCACCAAATGAAAAATGAAGATGGCAAGTATATTGTGCCTCTTTTTATTAGTGAAACGCACTCCCGTTATTATGCACAAAAATCACCTTCATTATATAAAGAAATAATAGATGCCAGCAGTATTAAAGGGTTTGGAGTACAACAGGGCGGTTACGTAGCCGATTTGTTAGGTACCGGAACTCTGCAGTTTAATTTTAATCAAAACTGGTTGCGCATTTTAGGTAAGGATTTTATATCACCCATTGCCACAGGAAGCAATGCATACTATATATACACCCTGCTTGACACGAACTATATAGACGGACATAAATGCTACAAAATTAAACTCAATCTGCGCAGGGAAGAAGACCTGGGATTTTTGGGTACCATCTGGATTGCCGATGGTACGTTTGCCCTCAAAAGAATTCATGTCGAGATTTCGCCAACTGCCAATTTGAATTTTATCGACAGGCTAAAAATTCAGCAGGAGATGGTGCAAACAGATGCAGGTCCGTGGTTGCCATCTAAAACACGAATCATTATAGATGTAGCACAACTCACAAAAAGCAGCAGTGGTTTTGTTGCAAAAATTTACCGTGCAAACTCAGGCTTTGTCATCAATAAAAAATTACCCGATTCGTTTTTTGATGTGTTGGTAGAAAGAAGTGACAGCATAGATTTACGTAAGGAGAATTACTGGGACAGCGTGCGCACTGAGCCTTTTAGCAATGTGGAGCAACAAATGCTAAACATGATTGACTCTGTGCAAAACCTTCCTGTTATAAAAACCTATATCGATATTGTTAGGTTGGCATTGGAAGGCTTTTATCGAAAAGGTAAACTGGATTACGGTCCTTATGTTTTTCTTGTAGGCTATAATGAGGTGGAAAGTATTCGATTTCGTATTGGATTCAGAACCAATATAACCTTTTCTAACCGCTGGACCCTTCAGGGTTATTTAGCCTATGGAGTAAAGGATGGAAAGTTTAAATATGGTTTGGGAGCAGAGTATATCTTATCTCGAAAAAAATGGTCTACCGTCAGTGCTTTTCATAAAAATGATTATGATATTTTGGGCATAACGGATTTTAATAGCAATACACTCCAGCGCAATACCGGTGCATCAAATTTATTTGCTGCTATTAATTTGGGTGCTGCATCTGCCCGTATAAATCGAACCATTGAGTACCGTTTAAATTATATGCACCAATATAATCGCGACTGGTCTTATCGGATTGGCTTAACACGCGGACATTTTGAACCACTGGGCAATTTTGTGTTTGCGTATATTCCAAATCTGGATTTACCGGCAAGCAATGGCAATATTGCCGAGGAGTATAACTATACTGCTGCAACAGCTGAATTAAGATTTGCCTTTAAAGAAAATATCGTAGTGCGAAACAATCAGCGCATGCGCCTTGCCAGATCTCGTTGGCCGGAATTTACGTTTGCCTATACGAGGGGCATAAAAAATTTATTGGGTGGTAACTTTAATTACGATAAGTTGCAGATAAACATTACCCACCATATTACCACGGGTGTGCTGGGCAATGCAGACTATAGCATAACTGTAGGTAAAACACTTGGCCGGCTACCTTATACCATGCTTGAGGTGCCAAGAGGCAATGCTACCTTTTTGTATAACGACATTAATTTTAGTTTAATGAATCTGTATGAGTTTGTGGCAGATGAATACAGCCAGATTATGTATGTGCAACATTTTGAAGGATTATTTTTTAACCGTATACCCTTACTAAAGAAATGGAAGTTGCGCAATTTTGCTTTGGTAAAAGCAGCATATGGACACTTAACAGATGCAAACAGGCAATTTCTTCCGGAAACCGATTCGCGAGGCAGGGCTTTATCACCGGTTTATACTTTTGGCAACAAGCCTTATGCCGAGGTGGGTTATGGTGTAGAAAATATTTTTCGTTTGCTTACGCTTGGTATGATACACCGCATCAGCTATCTGAATAATGATGATATCCGAAAGTGGAGCCTCAACTTGGGCTTACGCATACAGTTTTAGTCGATGAAATCAGAAACGAGAGAAGCATTCAACATTCAACATTTAACATTCAGCATTTAACACTCAACATTCAGCACTCAACATTTAACACTCAACATTTAACACTCAACACTTATCACTTAAAACTAAACAAATGATTCACGTTAAAGAAATACAGCATCAATCAGAATTAAATGAGGCGCATGCCATTAGAAAGGTAGTATTTGTAATAGAACAAAATTGTCCTGAAGATATTGAGTGGGAGTATGAAGATGAATCGCACCATTTTCTTGCAACAGTTGATGGAAAGCCTGCAGGCACTGCTCGCTGGAGAGAAACAACAAATGGAATTAAACTCGAGCGTTTTGCTGTATTACAGGAATACCGAAACAGCGGTGTTGGTGCTGCCATTTTAAAAAAGGTGCTACAATCGGTTCCTCGCGATGGACGTGAAATATATTTACACGCACAGATTACCGCAAAAAACTTTTACCTAAAACATGGTTTTGTTCCCGTGGGTGATGAATTTATGGAAGCCGATATTGTGCATGTAAAAATGATGCTCTCTTAATCCTGAGGAGTGGCAATAGCTGCCACAGCAATGGTACAGGGAACTTCGGCAAGAATTACTTTGCAAAGCCCCTCAATGGTTGCTCCTGTGGTAATCACATCATCTACCACCAAAAGCTTTTTATTGGTTAGTGCAGTTGCATCAGTAATCCTAAATACTTCACCCACGTTTTGCCATCTTTCAAAACGATCCTTCTTTGTTTGTGTTTCGGTAGCTACTGCTCTTTCTACTGCAAAACTTAAATCTTCCATACCCATGCTTTGTGCAAGCCCCTCTGCAAAACAGGCACTCTGGTTATATCCGCGTTTGCGCAGTTTATCGGGGTGCAATGGAATAGCAACCACTGCATCATATGTTAACCCTGCATCAGCTAGTTTCTGCCCATAGTATTTTCCTAAGAAAAAGGCCACCTCTTTTCCTCCTGAGTATTTAAGAGCATGAAGTAAAGATTTTACAGCGCCATCGTTTCTAAAATATAAAAATGCAAAAGCATGCTGCAATGGCACGCGCCCCCAAAAGGTTTTGGCTAAATTGTTTTCAGCAAACTTATGGTAATCTGTTTGTGGCAACTCATACAGGCACCTGGTGCATACAAACTCCTCCTGCTTAAGCAGGTTATTGTTACATGTAATACAAAGGTTTGGGAAAAAGAGTTCTATAAACTCTTTTATCATTGCTTAACCAGTTTAATAATGGATTGCTGCTTACCTGCGGTAAGCTTAATATAGTAGATACCACCTGCAGCAATCATTTCGGGTGCAACAGCAAGCAGATAATCTCCGGCAGTTAAACTACTATTATAAATTTCACCTGTTTTTTCGCCTAGCATATTGTAAACTTCTCCCACTATATGCTCTGCACTTTTCAATGATAGATGAATGCTTGCATCTCCTTTTGTGGGGTTTGGATAGGCATATAAATTACCCATTACCGATTGTAGATTGGCTGCACCCAGTGGCCAGAAATCTATTTCACCAAAAACAGTATCGGTGCATCCATTGCTGCCAAATGCAATCATGCGGTATTTTAAGAATCCGGGTGTAGTTAATCTGTAGGTGGGCGATTCGCGTCCGTCTGTTTGGTTGGTGCCAAACAGCCAGGAGTAATAAGTGGCACCTTTAGATGTATTCACAAAATTAATAAGGTTACTATCTCCGCGTTCTACCCTCAGAGAGGCCTCCGGAGAAGGGTCAACAATTATGGTGTAAGTTACCACATCCGGATTGGCATTGTTTGAGTCTTTAACCGATAGGGTAACATCATAGGTACCTGGTTTAGTAAAAGTATAAGAAGCATCTTGAGTATTTACGGTACTTGCATCATTGCCAAATTTCCATTCAAAAAATGAAGCACCGGTAGAAGTGTTTGTAAAATCTACTGTTAGCGGAACACAACCTTGGGTAACACTTGCCTGAAATCCTGCTGCAGTAACGGCACCAAATTTAAAACGGATAATGCTATCTGCCCCCATAGTAATATTGGAAATAGAAATATTGGAAGGCTGCCTCACACCACCTACTGTATAATGAAGCAAGGCGGGCGGATTGGAAACATTGCTGAAAAATACATTGTTGGTTGTGCCGGGGTATAAATCTCCTGCATCACCACGGTTTACATTTTTTTCAAGGTCCTGCTTGCCATCGGCTTGCCTTAAGCCAACACCGTAAACAGTTGTATCGGCATTAACGGAGTTGCTGCCCGGATACAAGCTGGTTTTTTGTGTATTGATGTGCCAAATGGCCAAGCCTCGCCCTTTAAGTGCGGCATCAAAACCTTTACGCTGTCGGTTTTCTAAAAGATAATACTCGTTGAGCCTAGTGGTATTAATACGATAGCATGCACCCGTATCTATTGCTGCTTTAAGCTGGTAAGAGCCAGGTTGCACCAGCATCCGCTCATCAAGCCAACCAAATTGTATGCGCGACCAAGCCTCAAGCATGCAAGGTGTGCGCTCCTGATTTAACCAGCCGCAAGAGCCCATTAGGCCCCACTCGCCTATGCCTTCCGATTCGCCATTATTATTATTGGTGTCATACAAATCAGGCAATCCCATAATATGCCCCCACTCATGCGTAAGTACGCCAATTCCTACCGCTCGTATCTCGCCATTCCAGCTTCTTTTAACAGGGTTTATGCAGTAGTCTCTGATGGAAATGCCATCTTTAAAAACAGCACTAATGGTAGAGCGATGAGACCATATAAAACCATTTACACCTTGCTCTGCCCCATATCCGGCATGGAAAATCAAAACCCCGTCCATATCGCCATCTTTATCGTTATCGTATTTTGTAAAATCTACATTGCCCCTTAAGTCGGCAGAGTCAAGGGCGCGTGTTACCAGTTCTCTAACATTGGTATTGTATGCACCATTGTTTGCTCCACTATTTAGTTTTTGTCCGTATTGTTCCCTGTTTTTGGTGGTGGTATACCAACCCACCACATCAATAGCAGGGTTGCTTTGGCCGTAAGAGTTGGCAATAAAATAATCTTTAAAACTACCGGTTCCGTTATAGTTGGTTTGGTTTAGCACATCATTAATTACTGAAACCGGGTAAATGGAAGGCTCATCCGGAAACTGCATGCAAATGGCCAGCATTTTTAAATTGCCCTTGGTTGGGTAATTCACTTTTGGTGTGCCTTTATACATGCGCCCCATCTCTATGGCTTCGGCATTCATGGCATTAAAATCATCCATAATGGCTTTAACCTGCACACTGTTAAAACGAAGGTGTTTTAGTGGCAAATTCTTTTGCATAGCTGTTTCACTGATTTTATTAGCAGCCTTGATGCCACTCAATGTTAAGTAGCCATTATTATCCAAAATCGCATACTCGTAAATGCCCTGTGCATTTGGTAAAATGGTATAACCTTCTTCTGTCTCTTTATGATGTATGGCTTCATTGCCATGCGTTCTAATGGTAAGCACAGATCCATCGGCTTGTGCAATTTGCATGGGGTATGGAGAAGCCGGGCAAATAGAGCGTTGGGCTTTTGCCATGATTGAAACCATGAGAAGCAATAGAAGCAGGTTATGTTTCATGTTTTTTTGGATAGCGTTTAAAATTCAACCGACAAATAATCATAAATAGGGGCAAAAATACAAGCCGTATTTCTTATCTTCGATTAAACAGATGCCATTAAAACAGTATTGGTTGCAATAGGTTTTAGTCTGCCAATTAAACCCCGGCCATTATGAAACAACAATTTTACGATGCTGAGATTATTGATATAAAACAGGAAGCGCCTGCAGTGAAACGCTTTGTTTTTAAGGTGCCACATATGGAAAAATTCCATTTCACACCGGGGCAGTTTGTAATGCTAAATCTACCTATTGATTCAAAAATCTCTTACCGCAGCTACTCC
>JBIIGU010000144.1:0-3903 GCA_044236275.1 Bacteroidia bacterium
TGCCAATATTGGTGCAGATGTGTGCCACCTTAATTTGCACAAAACTTTTTGCATACCGCACGGTGGCGGTGGCCCTGGCATGGGCCCCATTGGCGTAGCCAAGCATTTGGTGCCTTTCTTGCCGGGGCATGCCGTAGTAAATATGGATGGAGGCCAGCAAAGCATGTCGGCTGTTAGTGCTGCACCTTGGGGCAGTGCTTCTATCCTGCTTATTTCTTATGCCTATATCCGCATGATGGGTACCGAAGGCTTAGAGCAGGCAACCAAATATGCCATACTCAATGCCAATTATATTAAAGCACGCCTCGAGGCACACTACCCTATTTTGTATGTGGGCAGCAAAGGCCGCTGCGCACACGAGATGATTTTAGATACACGCGTGTTTAAAAATGCAGCAGGCATAGAGGCGGAGGATATTGCCAAGCGCTTAATGGATTATGGCTTCCACGCCCCTACCATGAGTTTTCCTGTGGCAGGCACCATTATGGTTGAGCCAACCGAGAGCGAACCCAAAGCAGAGCTCGATAGGTTTTGCGATGCCATGATAAGCATTAAGCAAGAGGTAGAAGATATTGTGAGCGGCCAGGCCGATAAGGCAGATAATGTGCTAAAAAATGCACCACATACTGCCCATGTGGTTACCGCCAATGAGTGGACACACGCTTACACCCGCCAACAAGCAGCCTACCCGCTGCCTTATGTTAAAGCAGCCAAATTTTGGCCAAGCGTGGGCCGCGTAAACAATACCTATGGCGATCGTAACCTGGTATGTGCATGCCTGCCTATGGAGGCTTATGAAACACAAACCGGCAACTAAACTTTGTTTACTTCATATTGCAAAAAGCGAATTCCTAAAGGGTTCGCTTTTTTTGTGTGCGGTGGTTTTTATTTACTGCGCGGGTGGGCAATTTGCGTGCTCAATTAAGGGTGTTTGTTTTGGGGCTTGCCCTGCGCTGCGCTGCGGGCCGGGTGTTTCGCGCTACACGCCTGCTGCCAAGGCCTTGCTGCGCGGGGTAGCTTGCTGCACCCCCTAAGCCAATGTTAGCGTGGTATTATTAGTTTACATACCCCTTTTATTGATTTTTGGTTGGCAGAGCATTATTTTAGTGTGGCTAAACAGTCACCCTATTTTCGCGGACATCCCGTCCGTAACATCTATCGATATGTAATTTAGAGTTTTACCATGTCTATTCAACTTTAAATCAATTGTTAAGATTAAATTTTAATACACGGACGACACCTCCGCGTGAACGGGGTGCACAGGTCATTCAGGCTAATGGGTTATCAAATAATTTAAGCCAAAAGTACCTTACCCAAGAAGCCCCACCAGCTTTCGCAAGACCCGATAGTCCCGTTAGATATCGGGATCGGGACGAGGTTATCCGTTGCTGATCCTTTCATGTAGTAACTACATCTTCTATCACACATTTTTTCCGTTCATAAATTTGACCTTCTACTTCAACAACTCTTAATATACCTTTTCCAAGTATTTCCGTACATTCATTAGAATGAGATTAGTAGTGCAATGCGTGGGAAGCTGCTCGCATCTCTTAATACACAGGGTTGTTCATTACTTTACTATTGGCCGAGAAGTTGTAATGGGTTTGATATAGCATTCAAACATCCTGCCACTCCTATCCCGAGCTCCTAGTATTAAGGAATGCGCAGACAGGAGTCTCAAATCAATAAATTCAGTTAATGAAAAGTATAATTTAACAATATTTGTAGTATAGATGGAAACAATACAAAGTTACAAACCAACTAATCCGATTTTGATAGACAAAGTATCGTCAATAGTTTTTTGGCGAAGAACGCCTGATTATAGTGACTCAACAATCTTTCTACCCAATAATATCTGTGGGTTTGGATTAACGCTAACAGGTGATTTTCTAGTTAACAATAGAAGAGGTTTTCATAAAATGCCCGCATTTGGTATCAGAAATACACTAATGGAACCCAGTGAGATTAAAACCGCAGGTGAATTTTTAAACATTTCTGTACGCCTAAAAATTCCAAATGGATTGAGTTTGTTTACTCATATTCCAATGAATTTGATTTACCAAAGCGAAGCAACTTCGCTTAACGATATTTATTCGAATCAAGAAATTAATAGTCTTACTGATTCCCTCTTAGAGGCAGTCAATGATGAAAATAAAATTAAAATTTTAGAACAATTTTTAGTCAGTAAATTAACAGGTTCTCGGCCTCCGGTTTTTGCAGCAATCATCAATAAAATTCACCATAAAAATGGACAGTGTAATGTGGCAGAGCTAGCAACCTTATTCTCCATTTCGGAACGAACCATTCATAGGTTATTCAACAAACTTGTGGGCATTAATCCCAAAAATTATATCAATCTGATACGATTCAGATCGGCACTTCAAATGATATCCAATCCAAAAAATGATTGTTTAAGCAATGCAATGGAAGCCGGTTATTATGACAAGTCTCATTTTATAAAAGATTTTAAGGCATATAGCACCATTACACCCACTCAGTATGGTAGTAAGAATTATTCAAATAAGGTGTCCGATTTTTACAATCTTTAATTTATTTTATAAAATACATTTGAACTAAATTTATGAATATTTAGTTTAATGAAACCCTTTTTTACATTAGTAGCGATATGCTCGCTTAACTTATCCTATGCCCAATACAATTGGACAAATGTATCATCAGCACCATACAATGCATCAAAACAAGATGGTGTATTTTTTATTAACAAAGATACAGGATGGGTGGTGAATGGTTCAGGCGCCATAAACAAAACAATAAATGGTGGAGCAAGTTGGATAAAACAAAAAAATAGCCCCGGCACCTATTTCAGATCAGTTGCCTTTGTAAATAATCAGATAGGCTTTGCTGGAAACGTTGGTACCAATTACTTCCCAAATGTAACAGATGCCAACCCGCTATATAAAACCATAGATGGGGGGAATAGTTGGATAGAAGTTACATCATCTATTACCGGCACTGTTCCCGAAGGAATTTGTGCCATACAAGCTGTAAATGCCAATGTGATTTATGCAGCAGGTAGGGTTGGCGGCCCGCCTGTGATAATAAAAAGTGTTGATGGTGGAGCAAGCTGGGTTGGAAAAAACTTATCGCCACAATGTGAAATGATACTTGATATCCATTTCCAATCAGAAGATACGGGATATGTATTTGCCGGAACAAGCGCGGATATTACAGAAGCATCGGCAAGGATATTGAGAACAACAGATGGGGGCCAAAACTGGATACCTGTATATACATCCAATAGGCAGTTTGAAATTACCTGGAAAGCCTCTTTCCCTTCACCCCAAGTTGGCTATGCCACCATACAAAGTTACAATAGCAGCAGTACACAGCGATATATCGTAAAAACCACAGATGGTGGATTGACTTGGAATGAACTGGCACTGGTAAATAATGGCACAAGAGAGTTTGGAATTGGTTTTATTAATGATAGTGTTGGCTGGGTAGGCGGAGAAAATAGCGGTTATCACACATTAAACGGTGGCCTTACCTGGACTTCTGCAAATTTGGGTCAATATGCAAATAAATTCAGTATTGTAAAAAATACAGACGGTAGCTCTACTGCTTATGCAATAGGATTAAGATTATACAAAATGACTACGGGTATAGCTTCAGGATTGAATAAGGATAAAATGGGAACAAAAAATGAATTGGTTCATCCAAATCCAGTAACCTCTGGTGGCTATGTATCCATATCGTTAGAAACCATTAAATCCAAAATGATCAAAGCAGAGTTAATATCAGCTGATGGAAAAAGTACCTATCCATTGTTTAAAGGATATTATATGGGCACGCATGAATCGCCATTTATGTTAAAACTACCAAATATTACTCCGGGTAATTACCTGATTCAATTTACTGATGAGGCTGACACTGTTGTAACAC
>JBIIGU010000145.1:0-3889 GCA_044236275.1 Bacteroidia bacterium
ACGTTTTGCTTCTACTAAAGCTTCATCTAATTTACCCATTTGGGCATAGTTGACAGCAGTGTAGTAATGCAACAGAATTTGCTCGAAAAATTCACCGGGGTAAGGCTCAACTTTGGGATTGGTAATAAAAGAAACAGCTTTTGCCGCAATATTCTTCTGATAGTCTTCTATATAATAGTCGGCCAGTCTGAAATATTTATTGCTCTCTTCTGGCTTATCATTCATCCAAAGTACTGTGCCTCGATTAAAATAATAAAGAAGAATATCTTTCTTTTTTTGTATGCTATTATCATCCAAAAGCTTCTCAGCAGACTCCAAATCGCCTCTATAAACTGCCTGCATCAGTGCTTCATTCTTTTGATAGTATGTTGCACAAGAGACAATAAAAAAAGTCGAAGCAAGAAGGCAGTAGAAAATACTGTTTCTTTTGAAGGATTTCACGAAAGAAATATTGACAGCTTAGTTTTTAATATACTTCTTGATCTTTTTCTCACCAATCCATACCTTTTCATTGGTTTCAAGATTGGTAAGCTCTAAATTGATTTGATAAGCTACCGTTTTCTGGTTTTTATATTGGTCGATTATTGATGTAATCACACCATTTAGCATAAAATCTGCTCCTTTTTCTTTACCCCATTTTTTGCGAGTTTCTTCTGAAGCAAATGTTTGCTGATCGTTTCGTTCTTCTCTTACCTGATTTCTTTCATCGGCAGATTGCACTACCGATACTGTCCCAGAGTTAATAAATGCCTTCTCAAGATCTTTAATGAAGGTCAGTGACTCGATATGCTCCGAGGATTTATTTTTTACACTACCCACGATTACAGTTGGTTTTTTACTGTGCTTCTGCTCGAATTCAGAGCGCCAAGGGCGGGTAAGCACATCAGTAATCATTTCATTTGCCACCAATTTAGAGTCAGTATCATTCCAGCGACCACTGATATCGGTTTGCTGATTTGGGTCAATTCTGGTTACTTTTCTGTTGGCGCATGAGGCAAAGAGGATAATGGATGCAATTGCTGGCGCAATTAATAATTTACGTATCATAACTTTTTAGATTTAGGGTCTTTAATACAAATGGTGTTCCAAAAGTAATGAAACCCAGATGAACTTTAAATAAAACAAAAAAAGCCTCATAAAGAGGCTTTTATAAATATTATTTGAATTTATTCCACGATTAATGTGCCTTGCATAGCCATCCAATGGCCGGGATATGTGCAGATATAGGTGTAAGTGCCAGGCTCCGGTGCTGTAAACTCTACAGTTACAGTGGCGCTAGGCTGGCTAACAGCGGAACCGGCTATTACGCTAGGATTGGATGCATTAAAATAGTTTTGATCTTTAAGGTTAAGACCTTCCATAGCAACATCTTTTTCGGTTCCTTGCTTTACAAAAACAATATTATGAAGCATGGCAGCATCACTCCCTTTGTTGGTAAGGTTTACCTTAACCTTAGACCCTGCCTTTACTTTTAACTCTTTGGTATCATAACTCATCTCCGCCATGGTATTGCCTATGGCGTTAATGGTAAATTCATAGGTTTGAGGTGTTGACTGTTGTTCTGAACCAGTGCTTTCTTTTTTTGCCTGTTGATTGCCACCGCCACAGCTAGCTAAAGCCAAAGCGAATGCTGAAATGATAAGTAGTTTTTTCATTAATTATATATTTTAGTATATCTGATTAACGCGGAATTAACCCTTTAAGTTTTTTCTTAGCCTCCTCTTCTGCTTTCTTTTTTGCTTTTTCCGACTCAGCTTTAGCTTTTTCTTCTGCTTCCCTTCTTGCTTTTTCAGCTTCTGCTTTAAATCTATCTACCTCAGCGCGTGCCTTAGTTTCCGCTTCTTTTCTAACTCTATCAGCCTCTGCTTTTAGCTTTTCAGCCTCTGCTTTAGCCTTTGCTTCCAATTCTTTTTTCTTTTTATCTACCTCTGCTCTTAGTTGGTCTTTTAAATTACCGGCTTCTTGTTTTGCAATATCTTCAAGATTAGTTGAAACAGATGGGTTGGTAAATGTGCCACCTATTTTAATCCCCACATTAACTGAGCCTGACATATTTATGTTTGAACCGGCCTTCTTATTTGCAGCAGACAACATATTTTCTAAAGCTGCGTTAATACTGCCTAATTCTTTGCGTGCTAGAGGAGTAGTACCAGTATAGTCAATAGTTTGATCTAATCCGGTGCTTCCGCTCAAGGTTAGTTTGTGACCAGCCATGCTTAAATCAAACGGTTGGGTATAAACCCGTCCTTTTTCAACCTTAAACTTTATATTGATATTGGTTAATGAAGGTTTTTTAAGTTGTTCATTTTTCAATAATTCACCAATTTTTTCAAACACTTTAACTCCTTCTATATCTGCATGGGGAATTGTTAGGAGACCTTCTGCAAAGAGTGATTGATAATCTGGATTCAACTTTTGATTTAGTTCAGTAACCAATTTGAAAGAAGCAGACATATTGCCTTTTGTGTGTTCGGCAATTGGAGCTATTTGTTTAACGGTATTAAAAGTTGAAAACGCTTTTTGAATATCGAGATTTCTGATGCCAAAATTCATTGAAACTGATGGTTTTTTGGGATTAGGTGTCTCATAATACCCATCAATAGAAATATCGGACCCTAATGCTTTTAGTTGAATTGCATTAAAGGCCAGCTTCTGGTCTGCAACCTTGACCTGACCTTTGAAGTCTGAAATTTCCATATTGGTATACATCATCTTCTTAATGCTGCTGTTGAGGGTAAAGTTTATATTGGCGGGTATTACAGGTGCAGAAATAGAACTTGTATCAGGTGTCTTATTCTCTTTAACCTGAGGTTCTGAACTCATAAACTGATTTGCATCTAATAATTCAGAATTAAAATACAATGTGCCTGTTAAGGTCCCTTTACCCAGAAAATAAGGAAAGAAATTGGTCAAATCTCCAGATAAACCGATGTCTGAGCTGCCAATATATGCATTAAACGAAGCCAATTTTACCACCTTTGGGCTAAACTGCAGTTCAGCTTTGGAAATGCTCAATTTGCCGGGTAAATCTGTTGAGTTGACCATAAGGTTACTAATGATTAATGCACCAGAGGCATCAAAATTCTCATAGTTGCCTTGCTGCACAGTGGATACTTTACCTTTAGCTTTAAGGTTGGCATTGATTAAACCAGTTAAGTCTGTACCTTGCTGCAGTGGTGCTATTTTAGACATGTTTGCCAAGTTAATCTGACCTTGCAGTGCCGCATCGATAGTAGGATCTTGAATAGGATTGGTAACTAATAAATTTGCATCAAAAGGATCTCCTGCCAGTTCAAGATGAAATTTTGATAAATCAATTTTTGTATTGTTCATATCCCCGTCTGGATTGGTCACAGCCAAATTTATTTGAATATTTCTTGCGTCAGCCGGAAGAGATGGATACTTGAACATGGCATTTTCAACCAATAAATTGAAAGCAAAGGCAGGTAGCCGATTCTGATTATAGGTACCTTTAGCAAAACCATTGAAATCAAGCTTGCCAGATGTTTGTACAGTGGCAAAATCTTTGGTGTATATGCCTGGAACCAGAGAAAGAATGCTCTTAAAATCTGCTTTTGATGCGGCATATTTTAAATCAAGTATAATATCATCATTTACCAATTGCACGTAACCATCAAATGAAAATACTAATTCATTTAATCCAATTTCATTATTCTTAAAAGTATATTTAGAATTTTTATTGTCGGCATCAATTGCTGCTTTAAATGAAGTATTAACGTTATTGAGATAGGTAATACCCGACTGAGCTATTGTTGTTTGTTCTATTCCGAGCAACATATTCATTTCAACCTGATCACGAGTGATATCTCCTTCTAGCGTATAATTCAGATTCACCAGTTCAGCAGATCTATTTGCAGCTAAATCATTA
>JBIIGU010000146.1:0-3873 GCA_044236275.1 Bacteroidia bacterium
TGTGCTTACCACATATACTTTTGAAACCTTGTTTTGGGGGGCCAGCATTTTGTCGTGTATGTGGCCATCATTGGTTAGCAATAACAAACCTTCTGATGCCTTATCCAGTCTGCCAACATAAAATAAATCTTTGAGTTCATTGGGCAGATAATGACTAATGGCATCCGCATTGTCGGTTTTAAAAGTGCACTCCACACCAATAGGCTTATACCAGCAGGCATACTTCCATTCAGTTTCAGGCCAAATACACTTGCCGTTATACAATACACGGTCATAAAATGAAAAACGCAAATTGCTTAATGCCGTGGCCCCATTAACCTGCACCTTGCCTTGCGCGATGTCTGCCAAGGCTTGCTTATTGCTAAGGCCTGCCTTGTGCACCAGCAAGTATTTTATGCGGTTGCGAAAACTCAAAATTATTACTCAAAGTTAAAATCGCGTAGCAAGCCCTTTAATTCCCAAATACCGGTTTTGGTATTAAAAATAAGGTAATCGTAGCTGCCATCGGGTAAGTAGGTCTCCGGGTGTCCGTAATCCTGAGGCCTTGGAGGAACAACGGATTCAATAATCAGGTACTTTTTCGTTGGAACATATTTGAGTGTTTGTGTGGCATTATTGCTAAACTCATAAATAAGGCGTGCGTAAGGTTTTTTCTTTTGCAAATCAAACACAGGCTTGCCAAAGAGTGGTTTGTTCTTTTCAAAATAGAGAAAGTCAACCACCTTTTTGTTGCTCATTTTAGTATGGCCGTTCCAGCCAAGCAGGGTATAGAAGGTTTGTTTTTTATACACAACAGGAATAATGCTGTAGTAGTTTGCCCCAAACCAAAAGTCGGCCCCAACGGTTGTATCCAGAGGGTTTTTTATTTGGCTACTGCGGTCAATCAGCGGGTAAAAGGGCTTGAGTCCTGTGGTATCTTTAATAGTTTTGATGTATTCTGGATTTAGCTGCACCACACCGTAGTAATGAAAAGTTTCATCGGTGAGAACAATATTCCAGGTAAATATGCGAAAACGGTTATCGGGTGAGTAGATACACGACATTACTTTTACCGAATCAAATTTGAAATAAAAAGAATTACGAATACGCAGCGCTCTACCAAGCGTTATCAGAAAATTACGACCACTCATCAGCCTTTGTTTTTCATCAAGCGACTGTATCATGCTTTGACCAAGGCCTTCCAGCCTAATCTGCGCATCTGATAGTGTATCAAGAGTAAGTGAATCCAATTGTTGGGCACGCAGATGCAGCGAGCACAGGCAAATAATAATAAACAAGTATTTCATAGGGCAATTATAACAAACTGCCGCTAGTAATTACCTACGCAAATTCAACAAGTGTGAACAGCGAATTATTCGTTTGTAAATACGTATAGAAACTTATGCTTTTTTAAGCACAATAGCAGAAGCACCACCACCACCGTTGCAAATGCCTGTAACACCAATATTGCCACCTTCTTTCTGTAAAATATTGGCAAGTGTGCCTACAATGCGGCAGCCGCTGTTTCCAATGGCATGGCCCAAAGCAATGGCACCTCCCCAAACATTTACTTTCTTATCATCCAAGCCCATCATGCGATTATTGATGATGCCAACTACGGCAAATGCTTCATTCAGTTCATAATAATCTACATCCTTATGTTCTATACCGGCCATTTTAAGCGCCTTTGGCACTGCAAGAGATGGAGCAGTGGTAAACCATTCAGGAGCATGCGCAGCATCTGCAAATCCTATTATTTGTGCAAGGGGTTTTAATCCAAGTTCTTTTACTTTTTCGCCACTCATCAGCACCACTGCAGATGCGCCATCATTTAAAGGTGAAGCATTTGCCGCAGTTATAGTTCCGGCTTTATCAAACACCGGTTTAAGTGTTTTCATTTTTTCAAAATTGCCTTTGGTGTATTGCTCATCGGCATTTACCACAATCGGGTCTTTGCCGCGTTGCTCAATGCTAACCGGTACAATTTCATCCGTAAAGGCATTTTTTGCATAAGCAGCCTGAGCACGTTTGTAAGATTCAATAGCAAAGGCATCCTGCTCTTCTCTGCTAATATTGTGCTCTTTGGCGCACAGCTCGCCTGCGCTGCCCATGTGAAAATCTTTGTACACATCCCACAAGCCATCCTTTATCAGTCCATCTGTAATTTGTCCGTGTCCTAGCCTGTAACCGTTGCGGGCTTTGTCTAAATAATAAGGCACATTGCTCATGCTTTCCATACCACCGCAAACCACTACATCATTAACACCCAGCAATACACTTTGAGCGCCCATAATAATTGCCTTTGAGCCTGAGGCACAAACTTTGTTTACTGTTGTGGCAGGCACGGTATTGGGTATGCCCGCGTAAATCATGGCCTGTGTGGCAGGAGCCTGACCTAAGCCTGCAGCAATAACATTACCCATAAATACTTCTTCTACCATCTCCGGTTTAATGCCGGCACGCTCAAACGCTCCTTTAATGGCTATAGAACCTAATTGTGTGGCGCTAAGGGAAGAAAGGCTTCCGCCAAAACCGCCTACCGGTGTGCGTGCAAATGATACGATAAATACTTCTTTCATCGGTTAGTTTTTTTAAAGTCGGGCAAATGTAGTTATTTCCATTATAGTTGGATAACATTTTACAACAAATAGATTTGCTGCAGTGAAAGCGCCTCAAAATAATGAACCTAACTTGGTATGGCTATATGCTTTGGCTTTAGCGGTTACTGCCATGCTTTTTCAGGGCTATCAGTTTAATACAGGAGACCAAGCAGAGCATCTGCCTCAGGTTTACAGACTTTTTGATCCTGAACTGTATCATGGCGATTTCTTTCTTACACTATACGATCAAACATTTACCGTTAGGGCTTATTGGGTTTGGTTGGTATATTGTTTTTCTGTTGTTTTTGGTGTTAAAGCATCGTGTTTCATGCTTCACTTGTTTTGTTTGTGGCTCATTTCATATTGTTGGATTAATATCGGGCGCTACCTCACAGGTAATGTTGCCTCGGGTATATTAGGCACTTTTCTTTCGCTTACCATTTTCAATGGATTTACCATTGGCGGAAATACCCTGGCAGGCCCTCTTTTTATTGGTAGCTTACCTGCTGAGGCTTTGGCATCGCTGGGTGTTTGGTATTACCTGCAGCAAAAGTATAGCAGGGCTTTTATTTGGTTAGGTTTGGCCACTTGGTTTCAGGCATTGGTAGGTTTGCAATGGTGTGTAATACTTTGTTTAACAAATCTTAAAGAATTTAACCTGCAGCATATAAAACAAATAGTAATTTATGGTTTGCTTTATTTGGTGGCGGCTTCACCAATGCTCGCACCTATATTGGCTAAGCAATTCTTAGCAGTACAGGAATACGATAAAGCCATGTATTACCAGCTATTGTATGTAAACAGAAACTTCCTGCATTATTTACCATCCCTTTTTCCTAAGGTAGATTATTTTAAGTTAGGCCTATTAATAGCTTTATGCGTTGTTTTGCTTAAAACCAAAAAAGCATTTGTGCTACACACTTGCAAACGCTGGATGCTCATCATTATCGGAGGTTGCTTGCTGTATGCTCTATTATTAGAATCTGCGCAGGTAATGGGTATTGGAAAATTGCAGTGGTTTAAAACCACGGTTTGGCTAAACATGTGTTGCAACTTTATTTTGGCATCAGCTATAGTGCAAAGTACTTGGTTTAAACAAACTTGGATAGAAAGCAAAACTTTTAAGGCATTGACTGCATTATATGCATTTGCTTGTCTTTTATTTATTCTCATTTCCGGTTATTTCCCATCAGATAAATTAAATAAACGCTATGCCGTATGGAACAACCCACCAACGGATTTGCAACTGATGCATGCATGGATAAACAATCAGTTGCCAAAAGAAGCCTTGGTA
>JBIIGU010000147.1:0-3856 GCA_044236275.1 Bacteroidia bacterium
CCTGCTTCCTTTTGATTCATACCCCTGAAGAAATAAGCATCGGTGCGCTTGCTGCGTGCAATAACCAGGTTAAGTAAGTCGATCGATTTTCTGTGCTCCTTAACAATACAGTATAATTCGGCCAGTTTCATCTGCGCTTCATCATAATCGGGTTTAAGGGTAATGGCCGATTCATACATTTTCGCAGCCTCTGCAGTGCGGTTCATGGCATAAAGAATCCTGCCCTTGGTGAAATAATACAACGGATTATCCTTTGCCATTGCAGAAGCCTGGCTAATATCATCAAGCGCACGGTCGAGGTATTTTTCATTATAATAAATCTGAGCTCTTCGGTAGTACAACTCTGCATTATCGGGCTCTTGCTCTATTTGACGACTTATTTCTTCGGCACTTGCCGGCAAGGCTTCAACAGAATCCTTGGTATTGTTGCTTACAGTGCTGTTTTGCGAATTGCATGAAACGGTCATCCACAATACATAACTGACAAAAATCAGTTTGCCTATACGGTTTATATTCAAATACATTTGTGTTAGGTAGGTTTGCAAAATTAGGTTATCTCTTTGATTTTATGCGCATACAGCAACAGCATTAAGTCAAACAAATAATAGTAAGTGGTTGCCGATTTTTCAAATAAACACTTAACCTATAAAGTAATTAGTAGCTATGCCGCAATACCACAAACTGGGAAGTATACCGTCAAAACGACACACACAATTTCGTAAACCTGACGGCACATTGTATCAGGAAGAGTTGGTATCTACCGAAGGATTTTCCAGTATTTACTCGTTGGTTTACCATACGCATCCGCCCACACGTGTAAAAGCAATTGGCGAGCCTATGGATATTACACCCAAGGCGGCAATTCAAAAAAACCTGCAATGCAGAAGTTTCCTTACCTTTAACACTGCACCTGCTGATGATTATGTACAATGCAGAAAAGTACTGTTGTTTAATAAAGACCTTTATATTTCTGTTGCTGCACCTAAAAAATCAATGACCGATTACTTTTATAAAAATGCCGATGCCGATGAGGTAATATTTGTGCATGAAGGCAAAGGCTCGTTTAAAAGTATTTACGGAAGAATAGACTTTGAATACGGTGATTATTTAGTGATTCCGCGTGGCACCATTTATCAACTGCATTTTGAAACAGAAAACAACCGGTTACTGATAACAGAATCATTCTCGCCCATACGCGCTCCGAAAAGATACTTGAATAATTACGGCCAGTTTCTGGAACATTCACCCTACTGCGAACGAGACATTAAACTTCCGCACAGCTTGGAAACTTTTGATGTGGAAGGGGATTTTAAAGTCTTGATTAAAAAAGAAGATTTAATCTTTCCTTACACGTATGCCAACCACCCATTTGATGCCATTGGCTGGGATGGCTACCAATATCCTTATGGATTTAGCATACACAATTATGAACCCATAACCGGCCGTGTGCACATGCCTCCTCCAATTCATCAAACTTTTGAAGGACACAATTTTGTTATCTGCTCATTTGTGCCTCGATTATATGATTATCACCCACAATCCATTCCGGCACCATATGCGCACAGCAATGTAGATAGTGATGAAATATTGTATTATGTAGATGGCGAATTTATGAGCCGCAAACATGTTGAACGTGGAATGATTAGTTTGCATCCCAAAGGTATTCCGCATGGCCCGCATCCGGGTACGGTTGAAAAATCTATAGGGCAAAAAGAAACAAGAGAACTGGCTGTGATGATTGACCCGTTTTATCCTTTACAAATTACTGAAGATGCAATGAAGGTTGAAGACCCTGGTTATTACAAGACATGGATTTAAGAAAAATTAGAAGTTAGAAATTACACGAAAATATTAACGAATAAACTGATTGATGGAAACCTTAGAAATTAAATCTGAACCCAAAACAACCGACTTTCTTCCGCTAAATGGTACTGATTATATTGAGTTGTATGTTGGCAATGCCAAGCAGGCTGCCCACTTCTATAAAACTGCTTTTGGTTTTCAGAGCCTCGCCTATGCCGGACCGGAAACCGGTGTTAAAGACCGCGCTTCTTATGTGCTGGTGCAAAATAAAGTAAAACTCATGTTAACCTCCCCGCTGCACTCTAACTCTCCTATTGCAGAGCATCACAAGAAGCATGGAGATGGTGTAAAGGTATTGGCTTTGTGGGTAGACGATGCCTATGACGCCTTTGAACAAACAACCAAACGAGGCGGCAAGCCTTACATGCAGCCTACAACTTTAACAGATAAAAACGGTGAAGTGCGCTTGAGCGGTATACATACTTATGGTGATGTGGTACACATTTTTGTTGAACGCAAAAACTATAATGGTGTATTTATGCCGGGGTTTGTAAAATGGGAAAGCACATACAACCCACCACCTGCAGGCTTATTGCATGTAGACCATTGCGTAGGCAATGTAGATTGGAACCAAATGAATCCGCGTGTACAGTTTTATGAAGACGTAATGGGTTTTAAAAATATTTTATCGTTTGATGATAAGGATATCTCAACAGAGTATTCTGCCCTGATGAGTAAGGTAATGAGTAACGGAAACGGATTTGTGAAATTCCCGATTAATGAGCCTGCAGAAGGAAAGAAAAAATCACAGGTTGAAGAATATCTTGAATTTTATGAAGGAGAAGGCACACAGCATATAGCCATTGCTACAGCAGATATTGTAAGCACAGTGAAAGAGTTAATGTCAAGAGGTGTTGAATTTTTAAAAGTACCTTCTACCTACTACGATGACTTGCTTGACAGGGTTGGGCCCATTGAAGAAGATATTGAACCTCTAAAAGAATTGGGCATTTTAGTTGACCGTGATGACGAAGGTTACCTGCTGCAACTGTTTACCAAACCTGTTGAAGACAGACCAACCATGTTTTATGAAATCATACAACGCAAAGGTGCAAAGAGTTTCGGCAAAGGCAATTTTAAAGCCTTGTTTGAGGCCATTGAAAGGGAACAGGAACTTAGAGGTAACTTGTAAATAAATCAGGATAAATTTATACATTGCAAAGACGTCAGCCAAGTGGTGACGTCTTTTTTTATTGCATAAAACTTATGGCTACATCTTCAGAAAAACAACGGATAAAAGAACTAAGAGACAAAGTTCTAAACTCAGAGAAGCGATTTTTAGAAGGCCCCCGCTCTCGCACACGGGAGTTTCTGTTCATCTTTAAAGTGATGCGTGAGTTTATTTCCGGTTTCAGGCAACTGCACTTTGTGGGTCCGTGTGTAACGGTATTTGGCAGCGCCCGTTTTGATGAAAACCACCACTACTACAAAAAAACAGTTGAACTGGCAGCACGCATCAGCAATATGGGATTTACCATAATGACAGGCGGAGGCCCCGGAATTATGGAAGCCGCCAACAGAGGTGCGTTTGAAAACAATGGCCGCAGCATTGGGTGCAATATTGTTTTGCCACATGAGCAGAAAGAAAATCCTTACCTGCACAAATGGGTTACATTTAGATACTTTTTTGTTAGAAAGGTTTTGCTCCTAAAGTATTCCTATGCGTTTGTAGTAATGCCGGGCGGCATGGGCACCATGGATGAAATGTTTGAAGCCATTACCCTTATTCAAACCGGTAAAATCAAAAATTTTCCGGTGATATTGTTTGGTAAAGACTACTGGAAAAACCTGATTGAGCTGATGGATGATTTTGTGCAACAGGGAACCATTTCTGCCAAAGACCTTGAATTGCTATTAATAACCGATTCTGTAGATGAAACCGTTGCTTATCTGCAAAAATTCTCCATAGATGAATTTGGACTGAAGAAAGGAAAACGCATTAAGCCCTTAAAATGGATGGGCGAAATGTTGTTTCAGCGAAAGAAATCATGAG
>JBIIGU010000148.1:0-3846 GCA_044236275.1 Bacteroidia bacterium
TATAGATTTTTTCTATAGGTGCAACTTATTATTAAAATTAATTGAGCCCAATACTTAAAAATAAATTAGCGGACTTTAGAAAAAATAATACGGCATAGAAAAACTAAGTAATTTATTGCGTAGTGAATGCAATTGCTGGAGGTATTGGCATCATTTACTCTAAGAAAATTGTTAAAAAAAGAGGCTACCTCAACCATTGAAGCAGCCTCTTAAATTGGTTTTGGCTTAGGCGTTTAAACTACAACAGATGCTCTGATAATATTCAATGCGCCACCTGCTTTAAACCATTCTATTTGCTGCGCATTGTAGGTGTGGTTTACAACAATCTCATCCTTGCTGCCATCTGCATGGTTCAGCACCAACCTAAGTGGTGTGTTAGGAGCAAATGAAGTTATACCCAAAATATCAATAGTGTCGTCTTCCTGAATTTTGTTGTAATCTTCCTTATTGGCAAAAGTTAGTGCCAGCATGCCTTGTTTTTTCAGGTTGGTTTCGTGTATTCGGGCAAATGACTTTACCAGTACGGCACGCACACCTAGATGGCGTGGCTCCATTGCTGCGTGCTCTCTGGATGAGCCTTCGCCATAGTTTTCATCACCCACCACAAGTGAGCCTATACCCTGCGCTTTGTATTGACGCTGCACTTTGGGAACCGACTCATACATTCCTGTTAGTTGATTTTTTACGCTATCGGTTTTTTCGTTGAAATAATTAACCGCACCGATGAGCATGTTGTTTGAAATATTGTCTAAATGACCACGGTATTTCAACCACGGACCCGCCATTGAAATATGGTCGGTAGTGCATTTTCCTTTTGCTTTAATAAGCAGTTTTAATCCTTTAAGGTCAGTACCTTCCCATGCCGTAAACGGATCCAGCAATTGCAAACGGTCAGATGTTGGTGATACAGCTACCTGAACTGAACTGCCATCTGCAGCGGGAGCCAAGTATCCCGCATCTTCTACAGCAAATCCTTTTAAAGGCAGCTCATCGCCCGTTGGCGGGTCTAGCTTTACAGCTTCGCCTTTTTCATTAATCAGCGTATCGGTAATGGGGTTAAAAGAAAGATCACCAGCAATAGCAATGGCAGCTACCATTTCAGGCGATGCTACAAATGCATACGTATTTGGATTACCATCAGCACGTTTAGCAAAGTTTCTGTTAAACGAATGTACGATGGTGTTTTTCTCAGCCTTTTCAGCACCCATGCGGTCCCACATGCCAATACATGGTCCGCAGGCGTTGGTGAATATTGTTGCATTCAGGTCGGTAAATGTTTTTAATAACCCATCTCGCTCGGCAGTATATCTTACTTGCTCTGAACCAGGGTTAATACCAAATTCAGCTTTGGTTTTTAAGCCTTTTGCCACCGCTTGCTTTGCAATAGAAGCCGCACGGCTCAAATCTTCGTATGATGAATTGGTACATGAACCAATCAACCCCCACTCCACTTTAAGTGGCCAGTTGTTTTTGGCCGCTTCTTCTTTCATATTGGCAACAGGTGTAGCCAAATCAGGAGTGAACGGACCATTCAAATGCGGTGTTAATTCCGATAAATTGATTTCAATCACTTGGTCAAAGTATTGTTCAGGGTTTGCATATACTTCAGCATCGGCAGTTAGGTGGTGTTTAATTCCGTTAGCCAAATCTGCTACATCGGCACGGCCGGTAGCACGCAGGTAACGCTCCATGCTTTCATCGTATCCGAAAGTAGAAGTAGTGGCACCAATTTCGGCACCCATATTGCAAATGGTACCTTTACCGGTGCAGCTCATGCTGGTAGCCCCTTCGCCAAAATATTCTACAATACAACCGGTTCCACCCTTTACGGTAAGAATGCCGGCAACTTTTAAAATCACATCTTTAGGCGCTGTCCATCCGTTTAGTTTTCCGGTAAGTTTTACACCTATCAGTTTAGGAAATTTAAGTTCCCAAGGTAAACCTGCCATTACATCGCATGCATCTGCACCACCTACACCAATTGCTACCATTCCTAAGCCACCTGCATTCACGGTATGCGAGTCTGTACCAATCATCATTCCACCCGGGAAAGCATAATTTTCCAATACCACCTGATGGATGATACCTGCACCCGGTTTCCAGAAACCGATACCATATTTGTTTGAAACCGAAGCCAGAAAATCATACACTTCCTTGCTTTCTTTATTGGCAACAGCAAGGTCAGCTTCGGCACCCACTTTTGCAGTAATTAAGTGATCGCAATGAACGGTGGAAGGAACAGCCACTTTGGGGCGACCTGCTTGCATAAATTGCAGCAGCGCCATTTGTGCAGTAGCATCCTGCATGGCAACACGGTCAGGACCAAAATCCACATAATCCTTACCGCGGTTATAGGCCTTGGTGGCATTGCCTTCGGTAAGGTGGCTGTATAAAATTTTCTCGGTAAGTGAAAGGGGTTTGTTTACCACTTTGCGGGCCGCTGCAATACGCTCATCCATACGGGCGTAAACAGCTTTAATCATGTCTAGGTCAAATATCATATCTGGTTTATTATTAATTTTGTTTTGTATAAAATAAAAGCGGGCGCAATTTAGGAATTTACTCACTTATATAACAGGATTAAGGCGTTTTATTCATTCAAGTTTTGAATCTTTAACTTCATGCGTATATTAGAGGCAATTAAAAATAATCATGGAAGTCGACATTACTAATAATCAGGAGCTAGATAGAAACCAATTTCGCTTTAACGGCAAGGGCTCGCAATTGCTGGGAATTATGCTGCTGAATACATTGCTTTCCATCATTACATTTGGTGTATATTATCCATGGGCAAGGGTAAATCGGCTTAAATTTTTCTGGGAAAATGCTTCGCTCAATAACAGTCCTTTTGTTTTTCATGGCACCGGCAAAGAGCTTTTTAAGGGTTTTATTAAAGTGTTGGCATTCACAGCAGTATTTTATGGCCTACTCTTATACGGTAGGTTGACAGGTAATCTAAGTCTATACCTCATTTCACTTTTTGCCTTTATTATCGCTCTCATCTTAATCATTCCGCTGGCTATTCATGGAGCCATGCGCTACCGGCTTTCTCGCACCTCTTGGCGAGGCATTCACTTCGGATATCGTGGAAGCCGCGCACAACTCGTTACCGATTTCATTATCGGCTCCATACTTACTATCATTACATTTGGGATTTATAATTCATGGTTCGTTAACGGCCTACGCACTTATATCATAAGTAATATTCGTTTTGGCAACTTAAGATTTGGATATGATGGCTCCGGTACTGAGCTCTTTGCAATTAAGCTTAAGAGTTTCATTTTCTCCATATTTACATTTGGTTTATATTATTTTTGGTATCTGGAGGAATGGACGAACTACTACATAAACCATTGCTATATTGAGCAAGATGGAGAACGCTATTATTTTACCGGCCGACTCACAGGCAGTGGTTATTTTATACTCATTGTTGGCAACTTAATACTAAGTATAATCACATTAGGGCTTGCAACACCGTGGGTCATTGTAAGAACAACCCATTTCATCATCAGAAATATGGAAATACCGGCTGATGTAAACTTCAACCATATTGCTCAAACTGAAGATGAATTTAAGGATGCAGCAGGAGATGATTTGATTGACTTTTTTGATTTAGGAATTGTATAATGGAAAGAGCTTATAAAGCCAGATACTATGATGGGCATTCAAGTATGCCTAAAACAGCTGACATTAGTATTACCGAAAGTGGTGTACAATTAGCCTATAGCAACCCGAACGGAATAATAAGTACTCGTGAATGGAATAAAGCACACACACGTGAAACCGAATTTAACAGTTCTATTCTTATCCTGCAGCATGGAGAAACTTTTCCTTATGAGCAATTGG
>JBIIGU010000029.1:0-7714 GCA_044236275.1 Bacteroidia bacterium
CTTTTTGTTAATCACATAAACATTCCAAACTAGCTCTCCTTCTTTACTTATTTCGTGAACAGCTGCAATGCACACATTACTGGAAGTCGGATTTTCTATATCTTTCAGCATGCTGCAAAGATAGGCTAGTGAACCATTTTATTGGCACAGTATGAACTGGCAAATGCTTCAGGCTTTGCTTTAAAAACAAATCCCATGCTGAGAATATATCCCATTGCTTCACTCAGCGCTGAATTAGATTTAAATTGAGGACTGGTATTGATATCGGCATGAACTTCCAGCTCAACATGGTATTTGTCTAGCAATTCGCAGATGCGGTAAGCAATTTCAATGGATTTGGAAACCTCATGCAGCATGCGTTCTTTTAAGGTAAAAGGTTGTCTGGTTTTTTCGCTGCTGATAAGCATAAAGCCACCGCGTTTTTGTCTAACAAATACAATTACGGTGGCAAACTCTGTTACGTTATAGGTAACCTGTGAGTCGGTTCCGATGCACACTTTCAATTTATTTCCCATCTCCGTTTCTCTGATGATGTGTTCTTCTACCTCATCTACAATATCTCTGCTTACAGGTTCGCCATTAAAACGCCTCCATTTCATAGCTGTGCCAAAATTGTTTAATGCATCCATGTTTCAAATGTGTTTTATCATATGTGAAGATATATAAACCTTTATAATAAAACAGGTAATGAGGGTATTGTGGAATGATTGTGGAAACTAAACACATGCTTTTTTGTGCCTAAGAAACGCGTATACTTGCATGATATGACTATTGATTTAAGAAGCGATACTGTTACCAAGCCAACTGCTGCTATGCTTGAGGCGATGTGGCAGGCAAATGTTGGTGACGATGTTTATGGCGAAGACCCAACCGTAAATGAATTAGAGCATTTTGCAGCCCAAATGTTTGGTATGGAGGCAGGATTATTTTGCCCAAGTGGCACCATGACCAACCAAATTGCCATTAAAGTGCATACACAACCAGGAGATGAACTGATTTGTGCAGACAATGCACATGTTTATAAATATGAAGGAGGAGGAATAGCATTTAATTCAGGAGTTCAGGCACGCACGCTTTCTTCTAAGTATGGAAAAATAGCTGCAGAGCAGATAAAAACGGTTATCAATGCTGATGATCCTCATTTCCCTGTGAGCCGTTTGGTTTGTTTAGAGAATACAAGCAATAGGGGTGGTGGAAGTTATTATAGAATAGATGAGTTACTAAATATTAGGAGTGCCTGTAACGCATTGGGGTTGGCTTTGCATTTGGATGGTGCACGATTGTTTAATGCCTTGGTTGCCTCCGGAATTGATGCAGCCGAAACCGGAAAACTTTTTAACAGCATTTCCATCTGCCTTAGTAAAGGTTTGGGTGCCCCTGTTGGCTCATTGCTTTTAGGTACCGAAGAGTTTATTAAAAATGCCAAACGTGTGCGTAAAGTATTTGGCGGAGGGATGAGGCAATCGGGCTATTTGGCTGCAGCCGGCTTATTTGCCCTAAAGAACAATATTAACCGATTGGCCGAAGATCATACTCATGCGCAACAAATTGCCTCAACATTGCAACAACAATCTTATATAAATGGAATGCTGCCTGTTGAAACCAATATTGTAATTTTTGAAACAACCGATGAAGCCACTGCTAATAAATTACAGCAATTTCTTAAAGAGAGAGAAGTGCTGGCCAATAAGGTTTCTGCTACAGCATTGCGTTTTGTGTTTCATTTGGATATTAGCCGTACTCAGTTAACGCAGTTACAGCAATACCTTACTGATTTCAAAAACTAAGGACTAACGAGGTTGAGACTAATATTAAAATAAAAAGGATTGGTGAGCCTATTTTCGATGGTGTAAGGGTCGCCACCAAAAATGCTGCGGAAGTTATCACCTCTATCGACATTAAAGTTGTAATTTACCCTATAGCCTGCCTGCACTGATATCCAGATAAAATTATAAATAGATTTTTCATAAGTAAGCCTAAAGCGAAGTTCAGAGCGTTTAAGTTCTAGGTCGTTCTCCTGAAAACTACCGTTGCGGTTTAACAGATGATAGCTGTTACCTTCCAGTTCATAGCCTGCCAATAAAATATTTCTGGGATTAAATGTTCTGCGCATGGCCGCACGCGCTGGGAAAAGTGCTTCTACACCCCATTTACGACTTTCAAAGGTGTGGTTAAACATAACCAAAGGAATATAGCCCAAAGCACCCGGACGATAAGTTCTGGAAATACCCACGGCCACCATAGAACGGTCGTTTCTTTTCCATCCATAAAAACCTGCAACCGAGTAGCGTGTTTTGCCTAAAAAGTCTCCGATATCGCTGCTGTTTAACTGATAATTGCCATTCATATCGGCAGATACAAATGCCAGAATAAAGTTTCGTTCGTTTAAAGGTTTAAACAAGGTGGTGTTAATTCCAGTAGTGCTTAATCCGTATTTATGAAGATTATGTACAAAGGGTTGGTCTGATTTACCATGATCAGGAATATCATAAAACGATTGCCAGTGGGTAAATCCAACGGCCCAAACCAATTTGGTTTGAGAGATAACCGGAATATTACCGGAAATGCGCATGCCGCTTACGCTGTTTATCTCTACATCCTCATTTTTGCTGGTAAGGCTATGCGGCCCCTGGTAATCAAACCCTATAGATATGAGTTTATTCGGACTTAGATCCAACACTTTTGAGGTGCAATATCTTTTTGTACCTTCTGCAGGTGCCATTTCGGCAAACTGGCTAAAGTCTATTGCTTCCTCGGCAGTAGAATCTTGTTGCGCATTGGCTACAGCAGCCATAAGAATAAGAGAACTGAGTAGTATTTTTTTATTCATACATTCAAATTAAACACTTTTATGTTTCAAAATGTATATGGATGATTTCCATAGATTGTGGATAGAGGCTAATCTTGAAAAGGTAAACTCATAATCCTACGTTAGTGATTGAATTTTTGTATAGATAAACCGCTGCTCCATTCAACTGCCTTATTTTATTACCCTTAAAAATGAGATATTCGCATATTATGAAAACCAAGGAAGAAATTGTAAAGGACTGGCTACCCAGATATACAGGAAGGCCATTAAAAGAGTTTGGTGAATATATTTTGCTTACTAATTTTATTCATTACGTTGAGCTTTTTGCTCAGAAATTTGGTGTGGAAATATTGGGCAAAGACAGGCCTATGCAAACAGCAACGGCCGAAAATATTACCATTATTAATTTTGGAATGGGCAGCGCTATGGCGGCCACCTGCATGGATTTGCTTAGTGCAGTTGAGCCCAAGGCCGCATTATTTTTAGGTAAATGCGGAGGGCTTAAAAAAATAACCAAACTGGGCGATATGATTTTGCCTATTGCTGCCATTAGAGGAGACGGAACAAGTGATGACTATATTATGCCTGAAATTCCGGCATTGCCTTCTTTCCGATTACAAAAAGCTGTTTCGGCAGCAATTGTGCAGCACAATATTGATTATTGGACAGGAACCGTATATACAACCAACAGAAGGGTATGGGAACATGATGAAGAGTTTAAGCAATACTTAAAAAAAACGCGTGCATTGGGCATTGATATGGAAACGGCTACCATCTTTATTGTAGGGTTTGTGAATAAAATTCCTAAGGGTGCATTGCTGCTGGTAAGCGATAATCCCATGATACCTGAGGGTGTTAAGACATCCAAAAGCGACAAATCGGTTACAGAGAAATTTGTAAAAAGACACTTGGAAGTGGGAATAGATTCATTAATTGAGTTACGCGATTCAGGTGAGTCAGTTAAGCATCTCCGGTTTGAGTAATAAAAAAACGCGGCCCGAATTGTCCGCGTTTTTTAACCCTGTTTATTAAGTTATTAGAATAGCCTGACCAGATAGTAGGTAATGGCTGCAATAGTTGCGCTTACCGGTATGGTTAAAATCCATGCCCAAAGTAAATTAACAGTTACACCCCAGCGCACCGCAGAAAGGCGTTTTGTTGCTCCCACCCCAATAATAGAACCGGTTATGGTATGTGTTGTACTAACCGGAATTCCCATTTGCTCTGTCATAAATAAAGTTAACGCACCAGAAGTTTCAGCACTTACTCCTTCAAGTGGGGTAACCTTCGTTATGCGGGTTCCCATTGTTTTTACAATTTTCCATCCACCGCTCATGGTGCCTAATCCAATCGCAGCATAGCATGCAAGTGGCACCCAATCCGGCATTTGTTTAATATCAGTTATGTCTCCATTGGCTACCATTGCTGCAGCAATAATACCCATTACCTTTTGTGCGTCATTTCCGCCATGCCCAATACTGAAAGCAGCGGAAGAAAGTAACTGAAGCTTTTTAAACATATTGGCCATTTTAAAAGCTGTTGGAGATTTTATTTTTTCAACATAGATGTATGACAGAATAAAAATAAGAACTGCAGCCATGATGCAATACACAAGAAACGAATTGTCTGCTTTTGATATTTCCTTTGCAAGTTTCTGTTCATCAATACCTGGATTTACTGTTAGCTTAGCTTGCTCAGCAATCCATTTGGCGCCTTTATTATCATATTGTATTAGCAATGGTTGCGTTTCACTAACCAATAGCTTCACAGAGTCGAGTTTAGCCGCATATTCAGGTTTCTTTTCTGCTTCTTTCTTAAATTTATCAAGCTGATAATATTTAGCTGTATTTTCTTGCATCTTATTCTGCTCCAGCTTATCAAATAACATCCAGGTTCCGGCCGCTGCAATGAGAATAATAGCAACCCGAATCCATGTATTGCGCATCAGTGTTATAAGGGTTATGCTCATAGAGATAAGCATACCAATAACAGGAGCAAGGAAAATAAACATTACCGTTTTAGTTATCTTTTCTAATTCAATAACACTACCAAACGCAATAAATCCTTTTGTAGCAAATGCATGAGCAACTGCTGCTCCGGCAAATCCACCAATTAAGGTATGAGAAGAAGAGGAGGGTATGCCATACCACCAAGTAAATAAGTTCCATGCTATGGCTGCAATAAGACCGGCAAAAATTACCTGTAGTGTAATAAATTCTTTGTAAACAGTTTTGCCAATCGTGTTGGCCACTGCATGATCTTTAAAGATAAAAAATGCAATGAAGTTAAAAACTGCTGCCCAAAGCACGGCCTGAAAAGGAGTTAACACTTTTGTGGAAACAACAGTGGCAATTGAGTTTGCGGCATCATGGAAACCGTTGATATAATCAAATATCAAGGCCAGTATGATAATGATAATTAAAAATGACATACCGGTGGTTTAAGCGTATTTAACAACAATTGACTCGATAACATTTGCAGCGTCTTCAAACTTATCGGTTGCAATTTCCATTACCTGATAAATCTCACGCTTTTTAATTAGTTCTTTTACGTCTGTTTCTGTATCAAACAAACGTTCTATGCACATATCAAAAACATCATCAGCTTGGTTTTCAAAACTGTTTACGCGTATAACGGCATCCGTTATGTTCTTTATGTTTTTCATATTGCGTAATTCTAAAACAGCTGATTTAACCTGCTCAGAACCCTGCCTGATGATTTCTGCCATTTTCTGAATTCCGCTATCTTGCGGGTCAACCTTATAAAAATTGATTTTCTTGCCGGATGCGTAAATGTAATCGCATACATCATCAAGCGCTGTAGCAAGGTAGTGAATGTCTTCTCTGTCGAATGGGGTTATAAAGTTTTTACCCAACTCCTGAAAGATCTGATGTGTAAATTCATCGTTCTTATGTTCTAAATCTTCCAGTTGTTTAATCAATGCGCCACGTTTACCAAAGTCTGGCTCTGATACTACCTCGGTTAAAAGTTTTCCCATGTCAGCAACATTGATTGCCACAGATTCAAACAACGAGAAAAAAATTCTGTCCTTTGGAAGGAATAATGCTAATACACTGTTTAAGCTCATAATTATAAATTTGATTTTAAGTTTTAAATGCCCATTTCTACCTGAAATCTGATTTGCCAGTAGTTGCTTGCCGGGTTTGGAAGAATATCGAAATATGTTATATCTGTTTGTATTTTTAATCGGTGGCCTTTGATGAATTTGCCAAAAACTAAAGTTCCCAGTTGTGTTTCTTTTTCAATGGTTCTTGTATCACCTTCAGGCACGGTCCTTGTGTAACGCCCACCAATCATCATGTTGTTTAAAAACACGTAACTTAATTCTGAATTAACCCCCCATCCATTATAGATGGTGCTTTTCTTTAAATCTTTTGCCAATATCACAAGTGGGTCGGTTACATCCCTTCTGTAAACTTCACTGCTTAATGCCCAGCCATTGTATTTAAGCAACACGTCTCCACCATAATTGCTAAAATTCTTCTGTTCAGTAATTGTTTTTCCTAGTGTGGCACCTGTCCTGTTTGTATGATCTACATAAGCAAAGCATCCTGCAATAGCTAATTTCGGCTTTTTTTCTCTTGCAAGGTCTGCTTCAAAATAATCACCACCATTAGTAAATCTACCTAAAGGATAAACTTCTACTCTTGATGAGTATAACAAACCATTATCACTCTTGGCTACATTTCTACCCTCACCGTTTGATATAGCACCTCTAAGGTTGTAATGAAAGTTGCCGAAATGATTGTCATAATATAATTGAATCCCAAAATCACGGTCAACAGTAAAAATGCCATTTACAGCAGATCTATCTGCAAACTGCAAATCACCTGAGGAAATAATCCGCTGGCGGTTACCGGGTAACTTTGTTTGGCCTACTCCAATGGTAAAATGTTTATTTGGTCTGTAAAATAACATCGCATCACGCACAATATTGGGGTAATCTGTATTGTCCCAATCCATATCTCCTCTTGAGAAAGACAGTTGAAGTGCGTAGGAAAATTTCTGGCTAAACACAAAACCATCAAACCTTAGGCGAAGTCTTCTTACAATCATTTCCCACTCTTTTGTAGATAAATCCTTATCATCCATAGTTGTCATTGCCACACGGTTTTGAATACGAAAACGGATGCCTAAACTGTAACTGCTGTCGGGTGTGGTTATCCCAAGCCCTTTGCCATAATTGAAGTATGGAATTGGGTTGTCTGCATGTTGTGCAATGGAGAATAAATGAAACCAGATCAGAGTGATAATTGAAAGTGCTGTTTTCTTCATAACTTGATTTTGGTGCCGCGAACTTATAGTTATGAATCCATTTAACATTGACTTAACAATAATTTAATATTGAGAGTCAGTAAAATAAAGCAGGTGGTTAAGATTGAATAGAAAAGAGAACACATTAGGCCTTCGCCCACTTTTTGTGCAAAGCCAGCACCTGAGGAATTAATAAGTGTTCCTCGTCATTCTTTATTTCATGCTGTGCCTTGCTCAGTTTTTCGGTCTCTGTCATTTGATTTCTCATACGGGCAAGTACAGCTTCTTTGCTGCTGCCATCTCTTTGCATGCTGCGTTGAATGCGCAAAGATTCCGGTGCAGTAACAACAATAATTTCATCGAGCTGCTTGTATGAGTCTGACTCAAACATAAGTGCAGCTTCTTTAACAATATATGAATGCTTGAGATGCTCGTAACACCACCCATCAAAATCAGCAAACACTAAAGGGTGTACCACCCGGTTAAGTTGTTGAAGCAGTTCGGGTTGTTTAAAGGCTTCGGCTGCAATAAACAATCGGTTAAGCAAGCCATCTGGTGTATAGGCATTGCTGCCAAAAATTTCTTTAATGCTGCGGATGAGGTGGTTGTTGTTTACCATGAGCCATTTTG
>JBIIGU010000051.1:0-6576 GCA_044236275.1 Bacteroidia bacterium
AACTGCATAAAAATGCGACTCACGGTAGTTTTACCGCTTCCCATGCAGCCGGTGATGCCTATTTTTTTCAATTACTTCTTTTCTTCTTTTTTATCGTCCTTCTTAGGATTTAAATTTCGTGAGGCTTCCATTGAAATTGCTGTTCTATCAACACGCAAACGTGTGCCTTCACTTTCAATTACAATGGAGGTTTCGTTCACTTCAACAATTTTGGCATGTATACCGCCAATGGTTATAACCTTATCTCCCTTACCCAGATTTTCTCTGAACTTTTTTTGCTCCTTGTTTTTCTTCATTTGAGGATAAATCATGAAGAAATAAAACACCACCATGATTAAAATTAGTGGTAAAAAAGATCCAAGACCTCCACCGGCATTGCCACCGGCCATTAATAGTGTTTGTAGCATATGTTTTTGTTATTTTAAAAGTTGACTTCCATTTTTAACCTGCACAAATCCTTTTATAATTAAGGTGGTTTGCGGAGGGGTTGTGTTTGTTGTTACGTAAACCTCTTTGGTAAATTTATCTTCTCTGTACTCACTATTAAATTTTACTTTAATAAATCCTTCACTTCCCGGTTTAATCGGTTCTTTTGAAAACTCAGGTACTGTGCAACCGCAGCTTCCAACTGCGTTTGCTATAAGCAAATCTGCATCACCTGTATTTTTAAATTTGAAATTAAACTCAGCCCTTTCACCTTGCATTACAATTCCAAAATCATGTTCTGTTTTTTCAAAAGTAATGATTGCTTCTCCCTCTTTCGCAGATTTGCTTGCAACTGCAGAATCGGCTGAAGCAGCAATATGAATGGAATTGGCTGAAGCCTTTGGTTTTTCTTGTTTGCATGCTGTAAATGCAGCAAAAGCAATCACGCATAAAAATAATGTTGTGTATTTGCTCATTGTATTCAAATTATTCAACCAGGCCGCGACCGGTCTTGTTAATTTTGTTTTGCTTGCGCAAATCTAATTGAATCTTATCGAGTATGCCATTAATAAAACTATGGCTATTAGGGGTGCTGTATAATTTAGCCACTTCAAGGTATTCATTAATGCTCACCTTAACAGGTATCTGAGGAAATTTTAAAATTTCACACAAAGCCATTTTCATCAGCAGCATATCAACCAGAGCAATACGCTCGGGTTCCCAGTTGCTGGTTTTGTCGGCTACCAGTTTGGTAAATTCGTCATCAGATTCAATACATTTAACGAACAGTTGCTGCATAAATTTATCCTCTTCATCAGCGCTTACAGTATCATTTAAAATGCCTTCATCTACTTTCTTATCCTGCATCTGATCAATGCTTTTAAGCAGGGCAGTAGTAACAAGTACCTGATCGTCTTCCCAATTCAGAAATTTCTCTTCAATGTAGTGATTAAACAGATCAGACTCGGCAATACAAACCTGAAAAAACTCATTCAACATTTTTTTATCATCAGCAAAAGATGGGGAAGTTTTCTGAGCATATGCTTCAAATGCGGCATTATTTTTAAACAACTGCCACACCTGTTTAAAGGTTTCAGTTGTTTGGTCCCAGATGAGTTTATGATGCTTTATTTTGGATTGAAGCAGTTTGCTTTCATCCAGTTGAAGAATAAGTTTGTTTTGATGAAATGCCACAAGTGGCATAATGATACTATCTTGAGGAAAATATTTTGATTGCTGAATATCGAGTTCCTTTTCTATAAAAAATCGGAATGCGCTCGGCAGGGCAAGCATGTAAACATAAATTTGATAAGCTTTTTCAAGGCTTTTCAGCAGGCTTTTCTCGTGTAGGGTCCTGTTGGCTTTTTCATCCTGCCAGTAGGCATAGAGTTCATGAAAAACCTTAATCCTTAAAAATCTTCTATTAAACATGTATCAGAACGGTAGCTTTTTTATATAAATGAAAGCGGACTGCAACGTTACTTATGCAGCCCTGAAAATATTAGTAAGTAGATTTTACGCGTAAAATATCGTTTACACGTTTCTCAGCCAATTGGGTTGCTGCTAACTGGGTGTGGGTTCCGTTTTGTTCTGCTGTTTTTAGGATATCCAGTGTTACATCATAAATACGCTCTGTGTTGCGCAAAGCTGTTTCTCTGTTATACCCTATATATTCCTGATAAACGTTTATTAAACCTCCGGCATTAATCAAGAAATCAGGTGCGTAGGTAATTCCTTTCTCAACCAGCATCGGGCCATGAATATTTTCATCGGCCAATTGGTTATTGGCTGCACCTGCAATAACTTTACATTTAAGTTTCTTAATATTTTCAGTGTTTAGAACTGCTCCAAGCGCACAAGGTGCAAAAACATCTGCATCTTGTCCGTAAATCTCATCACCTTTTACCACAACTGCTCCCATTTCTTTGGCGTATTTAGCCAATACTTCTTCATTGATGTCGGCTATGATAAGTTTGGCTCCATCCTTGTGCAGGTATTCCAACAGGTGTCCGCCAACTTTACCAATCCCCTGAACAGCAACTGTTTTGCCACTCAGGCTATCCGTACCATAAACATGTTTTGCCGCAGCCTTCATACCCATGTATGTTCCATAAGCTGTAACCGGACTTGGATCTCCGCCACCGCCCATAGATTCAGGTAAACCAACCACATGGCCGGTTTCCATGTTCACATATTCCATATCTCTTGTGGTGGTATTCACGTCTTCTGCAGTGATATATTTGCCATGTAAATTCTCAACAAATCGCCCAAACTTGCGCATAAGGGCTTCTGTTTTAATGGTTTTGGCATCGCCAATAATTACCGCTTTCGCACCTCCCAGATTTAAACCTGAAATGGCAGCTTTATAGGTCATTCCGCGTGAAAGGCGAAGCACATCATTAACCGCCTCTGCCTCAGAAGTATAGTTCCAAATACGTGTTCCGCCTAAGCCGGGACCTAGTACTGTATTATGTATGGCAATAATGGCCTTTAATCCTGTATGTTTATCCTGACAAAAAACCAGCTCTTCGTGGTCATGCGTAAATAATTGGCCAAAAATTTCTGCTGATTGATTGTAAGCGGCTCCCTGTGTTGTTGACATAATTTGTTTTCTTTAGTTCAGGTAATTATTAAAGTTTGCAAAAGTAATTCAATTTTCGTTTTTTCATAATAAACTGCAGCTGTATTGAAATCGTTAAAACACCTTAACAAATACTTATATAAATACCGTTATCGGTTTTTACTGGGAATCATATTTGTGGTGGCCTCCAACTTGTTTTCTGTTTTTCCTGCCCAGGCGGTTGGCCGTGCCATTGATTTAATAAAGGAGAAATTGGCTTTATATGTGCAGCAAACAGCTGAAGATTCTACCAATGCCTTACAAGAAGAGTTAAATGCCAGTATTTTATTTTTCTCCGGACTCATATTGCTGTTTGCTATAATACGCGGGGCATTCATGTATCTCATGCGCCAAACACTAATAGTCATGTCGCGCAAGGTTGAGTTTGACCTAAAGAATGAGGCATTTGCGCATTATCAGCAGCTTTCGCTGGCTTTTTATAAGGTTAATAACACTGGGGATTTAATGTCGCGAATCTCTGAAGACGTAAGCAGGGTGCGTATGTACGTTGGCCCTGCAGTAATGTACTTTACCAACCTTGTGGTAACTTTTTTGGTGGTAATACCATATATGTATTCGGTTGACTTCTGGTTTGCTACACTGGTACTCTTGCCATTGCCTGTATTGTCTTACGCTATATTTAGGGTAAACAACACCATTAATCGTAAAAGTGACGCAATACAGGCTCAACTTTCATCTATTACAGGCTTTGTTCAGGAGACCTTCTCAGGCATTAGGGTTCTAAAGTCTTTCGCTGTTGAAAAGGAAACAAAGCAGGCTTTTGAAAAGGAGTTGGATTTATACAAATCAAAATCACTGTCGCTTGCCAAGACAGATGCAACTTTTTTTCCATTGATGACTTTCTTAACCGGACTAAGTACCCTTATTACATTAGGAGTTGGTGGATGGCTGGTTTTGCAGGGAAAGATAGGAGTAGGTACCATAGCAGAGTTTATTATCTATGTAAATTTACTGACATGGCCCGTAACTGCCCTTGGCTACACCTCATCACTGGTGCAACGTGCAGCAGCATCTCAGGAGCGCATCAATCAGTTTTTATCTGTTAAGCCTGATATTATTTCACCGCAAAACGCACCTTATTCATTTGAGAAGGAAATAAGATTTGAGCATGTTACATTTTGTTATCCTGAAAAAAGCATACCGGCCTTAAACAATATTTCATTGGTTATACCCAAAGGCAAAACCATTGCGGTGCTAGGAATTACCGGATCAGGTAAAACCACGTTGGTGCAACTTTTACTCAGGGTTATGGATTGCACAGAAGGCAGTATAACCATTGATGGTATAGATATTAAAAAAATCAATACCACGCTTCTTAAAACAGAAACCGGATATGCACCTCAGGAAGTTTTTCTTTTTTCGGATACGGTTTATAATAATATTGTATTTGGCTTAACGGCAGAAAAACCACCTGTAACCAATGAGCAGATGCTGCAAGCAATAGAAATGGCAGCCCTTTCGCAAACCATAGCTGAGCTGCCGCAGGGCTTGCAAACCATAGTGGGAGAGAGAGGCGTATCACTTTCCGGTGGACAAAAACAGCGTGTAGCTATTGCCAGAGCACTCATAAAACAGCCTCAATTGCTTGTTCTGGATGATTGCCTCTCGGCAGTTGACACAAAAACAGAAGCCGAAATACTAAGGCACCTGAAAAGTTTTATGAAAAATCGTACGGCCCTGATCATCAGCCACAGGGTATCAACCGTAAAAGATGCTGATTATATTTTGTTATTAGATAATGGCAGTATAACAGAAGAAGGAACCCATGCGCAATTATTGATTAAAAACGGCCGTTATGCTGCTTTATATAGCAAACAACTTGCAGAAGAGGCGGTTGAAGAAGAATCAAATTAGGTCTGAATGGCTTATTTTTCGAGGAAAAGAAAATATTTTGAAAAATGTTGAGGAACAATTAATTTTCCCGAAATTTTAAACAAAATAAACAAGAACAAGACCAATGGATGATTTTAACAAGGGCGAAAGGCAAGAGATTTTTTCTAAAAAAATCAGAGCCGGAAAAAGAACCTATTTCTTTGATGTAAAATCTACAAAAGGTAATGACTATTTCATTACCATTACTGAAAGTAAAAAGAAATTTGAAGATGGCAGCTTTGTAAAGCATAAGATTTTTCTTTACAAGGAGGATTTTAACAAATTCCAGGAGGCTTTGGGCGAAACCATCAGTCATGTAAAAACAGAGCTAATGCCTGAATACAACTTTGATGAATTTACCCGCGAAAACCATGATTACAATGGGGATTCGGCTGATTTATCATAAAGTTAATATTTTAATTAGCCCATTTTCAATTTTTTAATACAAATTTGCACAACTTTAAAACAACTAAATATGAAAAAACTATTCAAATCGCTTGTGGTGCTGAGCATAGCTTCAGCAGCTTTTTTAGCATCTTGCTCTAAGGAAGATGCGGCAGATGTTACGGTAACAATTTCAGGTGACAAATCGGGTTCTGTAGTGCTTAATACAACAAATCCGCCTTCGCTCAAACTTACACTTGAGTTGAAAGGAAATGACGATAATAAATTAAAGAAAGTAACCCTTACCAGCAATAAAACTTCAACTCCATTGCTTTCAAAAGAGTTATCAGGTACTACTGCGAATGAAGTGGTAAATGTATCACTTGATCAAATTGGTACGTGGGTATTTACTGTTTCATTAGAAGGCGAAGGCAACACAGCTACAGCATCTTATGAAATTACTGTGACTGCACCAACTTCTTATGGAGCTCTTGACCCAAGTGCAAATCCAATTCCGCTTGGAGCTCAAGCTGCTACCATTGGTCAGTTTCTTGACTTGAGCACCGGTGAGGTATTCGAATTCGGTGATGGAAGTGCTAAAGCCAATGCTGCTAAAATTGATTTGGGTTATGCTTATGGTAATACTGGTTTGGCTACATTATTCTCTCCATCAAATACAACTTACCATACCCAAATTTACAATGATGCTACTAATGGAATAGGAACATGGTTGGTAAAAAATGCTACAAGGATTGTTAGTCTTCGTGGCATTGTTTCAAAAGCTGATTTTGAAGCTGCAATAAATGATTCAATTATCGTTGTTAATACAGGAAGATTGAGCAATACTCCCAACAATGTAGCAAGTCAATTGCAAAAAGATGATGTATTATTATTCGAAATAGCTAAAAATCCGGTTAAAAAAGGTTTGATTATAGTTGATGATATCACTACATCAGGCACAGGTCAAATCACTATCCGCAGAAAAATTCAGATATAATCTGATTAAGTTATTAAAATCAAAGCCGGCTATAAGCCGGCTTTTTTATTACATACAACTGCATAAATTTGCCAATAATGAAAAGAATAGGCGTTTTTACATCGGGTGGCGATTCGCCCGGAATGAATGCATGCATAAGGGCTGTTGTTAGAACCGCAATTTATAATGGAATAGAGGTAATGGGTATTCAAAGAGGTTATCAGGGTATGATAGAAAATGATATTGATTTTCTTAGTTCTCGTTCGGTTTCCAATAT
>JBIIGU010000149.1:0-3841 GCA_044236275.1 Bacteroidia bacterium
CAGGTATTTCCCTTAATTGTTGTTGGTCTTCGAGTAGCCAAACAAGTGCGTAAAGACCAAATGCAGCAGTCATAAACATCTGTGCCGTATGGCCGATTATGGTTACGAGGGTTCCCTTAATCTTATTGAACTTTTTAAGATGAATAATGCGCCCGGCAAAATCACCGATCTGATTCGGTGTAATAATGCTCAGAGAAACACCGGAAAGAACGGCCTTTATTGCATTAGAATAAGAGATATATTCATATTTATTGATAAGCAATCGCCATTTTGTGGCCTCAAGCATCCAGTTTCCTATTGAGAGCAATACGGCAGGTACAAAAAATAATAACTCACGCCATCCGGAGTTAAAACTGGAACTGCTGCTCAGAAGGTCATTTAAATGATACGCATAAAACAGCTTATAGAATATAAAGCCAAATGTGGCAAACAATAACAGCAGCTTAAAAAAATTGATTAGTAACGATATATGCTTATTTTCGGATGCCAATGCAAAAACTGTAGTTGAATGAATAGCCGAAAATAAACACATTTGAGTAAATTAGAACACATAAAAAATTACGAACGCATCATTTTAGGAATAGATCCGGGAACCATTGTTATGGGTTACGGGCTGATAGGCATTGAGAAAAAACAGGTTGAAATCATCAGTCTTGGCATTATTAAACTGGATAAACTGGATGAACACAGCCTTAGGCTTAAACGTATTTTTGAACGCACAACTGCTCTCATAGATCAATATAAACCAGATGAGCTTGCCATTGAAGCTCCTTTTTTTGGCAAAAATGTACAATCTATGCTAAAATTAGGTAGGGCTCAGGGTGTAGCAATGGCTGCCGCACTAAACAGAGAACTCGTAATAAATGAGTATTCGCCAAAAAAAATAAAGCAATCTATTACCGGCAATGGCAATGCATCAAAGGAACAAGTTGCCGCTATGCTTCAGCGTTTACTTAAATTTGAGGAAAGACCAGAGTTTTTAGATGCTACCGATGGGCTTGCCGCTGCCTATTGTCATTATTTGCAAAACAATAGGTCTGGATCTGTAGAAAAAACTTATAGCAGCTGGAAAAGTTTCATTTCAGATAACCCGAATAAAATAAAAAAGAAGTAAGGTCAGCTATTAAGGTATTGCCTTATATCTGCTGCAATGGCTTTATATTCTTCAGCAGAAAATTCCTTTCGTTGATTAGTAAAATTTAAATCGCCAATATTTTGCAGTGGTACTAAATGAATATGCGCATGTGCAACTTCCAAACCCACAACAGCTACTCCTACCTTTAAACAAGGTATGGCTTGTTTTACTGCACCTGCCACAATTTTGGCAAACAGCCATAAACCTGCATAATTTTCGTCATCCAAATCAAAAATATAATCCGTTTCCTTTTTGGGAATAATCAGGGTGTGGCCTGCGGCCAATGGCCTCACATCAAGGAAGGCAAGATACTCGTTGGTTTCGGCTATTTTATAACAAGGAATTTCACCGCTTACTATTTTACTAAAGATAGTGGCCATATTATAATTTTATTTCCAGTATCTGTAATTGTATTTTGCCTGCAGGTGCACTAATTTCAGCCAAATCTCCCACTTTCTTTCCCATTAGTCCTATGCCAATGGGCGACTTTATTGAAATTTTACCTGTTTTAAAATCGGCTTCTTTCTCAGAAACCATAGTATAAATCATCTCCTGCTTGCTTCCCATGTTTTTAACCTTAACCTTGCTCAGCATCATTACTTTACTGGTATCAAGCTTAGATTCATCAATAATTCGAGAGCGGCTTATTAAATCTTCGAGTTGTGCAATTTTAGTTTCCAATAATCCCTGGTCTTCTTTGGCTGCATGGTATTCAGCATTTTCACTCAAATCACCTTTATCTCTTGCATCGGCTATTTGTTTAGATATAAAAGGGCGTTGAACATACTTAAGCTCATGTAGTTCTTTTTGTAAGTTCTCAAAGCCTTCTTTAGACAAATAATTAATCTCTGCCATATCTGTTAAATTTTAGTCATTGATTTAAAATAAAGAAACGCCCCGGTTATACAGAGCGTTTCTTTAAGATTTATATACGAAGATAGATTAACTTTTCTTATTTCCGAGAATAAAGCGCAAAGTTAGATTGTGAACGCCATTAAATGTGCGGGTTGGCTGATAGGCATAATCTACAGCGAAAGTAGTTCCGCTTTTGCTAACAGGCATCTGTAAGGAACAACCACCAGATAAACCATAAGTCTGATGTCTGAAATCATCTGTTGTTTGTAAATTTTCCTGCCAGCCATAACCACCTCTTAACATAAAGGTTTCTTTAAATGCATACTCAGCGCCTATTGCCACCACATTGGATGAAAATGCATTATAGTTAAAAGTGCCTGATGCGGTTAAACGATGGAAGTAAGTATCCTCTGAGCGATCTAAACGCATATCATATGAAGCCCCAATATTTACTAAAGCCGGTAAGTTAAATTGCTCTGAACCCATAGCAACACGTCTATCTGCACCTGTGGCCGGATTTACAGAACGAAAGGTTAAACCTGAGCCACCATAAACCATGTTTGGCCCAATATTTCTCGCACCAATTCCAAACCTAAAGTCTTCTTTTTTAATTTTCTTCTTAGGATTTAGAGAGGTTTGGTATTGCACACCTGCATCTAAACCTATACCTGTGGCTGATGCATTATTAATACCTTCGTAAACATATCTTACCAATAAACCTCCTGAAATACTATTTGAGAATTTTTTTGAATAAGCAAGACCAATATTAATAACTTGAGGGGAGAAAGTTCCCAGTGTACCATCCGGCTGAGATTCTGTTCTAATTCTGATGTCGCCAAAATCCATTGCTGTAAATGAAAGGCCCATTACATTGCCATTGCCAAAATTTTGACCAAAAGAGAAATTGTTGTAAAAAATATCTGTTCCCTGCAAGTAAACAACTCGCGATAACTGCAATTCAGTACGTTCTACGTAAGCCAATCCACCAACATTAAAATGCATGGCTTCAACCCCACGCAAATAAGATGAGTTTGCACCCATCATACCAGCAGAGCGTGCATATGGATTTAGTAGCAGTTGCGTTCCGCCTGCACCACCTGCACGGTCGGGGTTACCAGCCTGAAGAGAACCGGTATAAAATATACCTGCGATTGCTGCTATGTGTAGTATATATTTTTTCATAAATATTCTTTTTCTGTTTTGTTATCCGGCAAGCATTTTACTGCTTGCCGGCTTTATAAAGTATTAGAATGAATCGTAATCTGCAGGTCTCATGATGCCAAACCACTTAACCATTCTTTCCCCTAACACACCCGCATCAAAATGGAACAGATAAATTCCGCTGGTAACAGGCACCTGTGCATCATTCTTAAGGTTCCATTCCAAATAGGTTGTGTTGTTATCATCCTTTTTAATTGTTCTAACCAATACACCATCACTGGTATAGATTCTAATGGTGCATTTTGGTGGCAGGTTAACTATACGAATTCTATTGTCTAACTGATTGCCGGGATCCTCATAAGATGAATAAGCATAGTAAGGGTTAGGAACCACAGCAATGTTATCAAGAGCCTTTTTACCTAATTCATCGCTTCCCATAATCGGAGCAAATCCTTCAGTTGAGAAAGTGTAATAAGGCATACTGTCATTTAAGGAAGGAGCTGTTCCTTTTAAATATTTTGCATAAGGCTTCTTCACACGCAGCTTATAAGTAACTTGAGATGGAATTACATCAGAGTATAAAGGATCACCCAACTTAGCTCCTCTAACCAAAACAGGCATTGTAGTCCAAATAGCCTGCGAATAAACCAAACGCTTCTTTAAAACAAAATCAGCAGAATTGTCTCTTGT
>JBIIGU010000150.1:0-3835 GCA_044236275.1 Bacteroidia bacterium
ACCTCTCCCAACCAACTCATAGAAACAAAAAAAACAATGGATTGGAAACTGACCCCTCTCCCTGATTTGCACAAAAAACCTTGCCTTTTTTTAATTAGATAACGCTTTCAACAATTTAGCCGATGGTCTAAAAACCACCTGGCACTTGGCAAATTGAAAAGTTTATTTATATTTGCCTAACAAACGTTAGGTAAAATGGCAGAAACGTTGACTATCAATAGAAAAGAGCAAATTATGCGGGTGGCCGCCAGATTGTTTAATAACAAGGGCTACGAGGCAACCAGCATGCGTGATATTGCTTCCGATCTGGGCATGGAAGCTGCCAGTCTGTATCACCATATCAAATCAAAAGAAGAAATACTCACCGCCATTTGCTTTGAAATGGCCGATCGCTTTATTACGGCTTTAAAAGAAGTGAACGATATTTATTTTAATGCTGAAGAGCGCTTGCGTATGGCCATTCAATTCCATGTGCAGATTTCTTGCGATAATTTGGATAAAACCGCTGTGTTTCTATCAGAATGGCGAAGCTTACCTGAGCCGCAAAGGAGTGAATTCAGAAAACTGCGCGACAGTTATGAAAAGCAATTCAGAATTATAGTGAAAGATGGTGAAACCGAAGATATTTTTGATGATGTAGATGAAAAATTTGCTGCGCTAACCATCCTTTCATCCGTTAATTGGATTCACCAATGGTACAAGCCTGATGGCAGCATGAACCCTTCTCAAATAGCCAAAAAACTAGCCGATATTATCATTGGGGGCATCCGAAAAAAAATGATTACAGATCCACACTACAAACCCGAATAACATACCCAAAATAACCAACTCGTAATAAAAAACTCGTAATAACAAATACTATGTACGGAAATGCTTACATCGATCCCAACGAAAAACCAAAGTCAATTATTGACGGTGAGGATCCAATTAAATTAGCTGAATTCGAAGCCCGCATTGCTCGTGGCGAAAAAATTGAACCCAAAGACTGGATGCCGCGCGAGTACCGCAAGCAACTCATTCGAATGATTGAACAGCATGGTCACTCTGAAATTATTGGCGCATTGCCCGAAGGTACCTGGATTACACGTGCACCAGGGTTTAAACGCAAACTGGCATTGATGGCCAAGGTGCAGGATGAAGTGGGTCACGCACAATTACTTTACAGCGCAGCTGAAACGCTTGGCAAAAGCCGCGAAGCCATGATCAATGATTTGATTACAGGCAAATCAAAATATTCAAACGTATTTAACTATCCGGCATTTACCTGGGCTGATGCGTGCATCATTGCGTGGCTCATAGATGCAGGTGCCATCATCAATCAAGTAGCTAACGCCAAAGGAAGCTACGGCCCTTATTGCCGCGCGCTCGACAGGATTTGTACCGAAGAAAGTTTTCACCTCAAATACGGACACGACAATGTAGTAACCCTTGCCACAGGCACACCTACCCAGCGCAAAATGGTGCAGGAAGCATTGAACCGCTGGTGGCCTCCAATTATGCACTTCTTCGGGCCAAGTGATAAAATCAGTAACCACACCGAAATCCTCATGAAGTGGAAAGTAAAAATGGCAACCAATGACGATATGCGTCAGCAATTCCTGAACATGTATGTGCCTAAAATCTGGGATTTAGGATTAACCGTGCCTGATGCAAATCTGAAAAAGAACGAAGAAACAGGTAAGTGGGAATACACCGAACCGGATTGGGATGAATTTAAACGTGTAATCAATGGTGGTGGCCCTTGCAATGCAGAAAGACTTGCTGTGCGCAGAAATGCAGAAGAACGTGGCCGCTGGGTACGCGAAGCGCTCAACACCCCACAATCGAAATATGTAGTGCCCTTAGCATAATTAAAATTGGAAAGTTAGAAGATTGAAAGATTACAAAGATTGATTAGAGGAATGGCTAAGAAAGTTGAAACATTTGAAGACCTAGATATTTGGAATAGGGCTATAGACCTGTATGTAGATATTTATGAAGCATCAAAAAGTCCCGGATTTAAGTTTGAACTTGGCATTAGAGATCAATTAATCAGAGCAACATTATCTATATCAAATAATATTGCAGAAGGTTTTGAATATGAGAACAACTTGCAATTCATTCGTTTCCTTCGTTATGCTAAAGGTTCAGCAGGTGAGGTTCGCAGCATGTTGCATGCGTTTCACCGAACAAAACAAATTGATAACCAAACCCATCAACAATTGGTAGAACGAGTGCTTGTTATCTCTAAAAGTATAAAAAACTTCCTGAAGTATTTATCTGCTCATCGGAAACAAAATAGTAACTCAACCTTGTAATTTTTACAACTTTCATAACCTTCTAATCTTTTTAACCTTGTAATTATAAAAGACAATGATCAAATCCCTCGACCCCCGCGTAAACCGCGCACAGATAGAACTCAACAATGAGATAAAACCCCTGAACGAACTGGATCAGTGGGAAACGTATGAAGTATTTCACCAGAAAAAACGTGGCGACCAGCACATGCATGTAGGCATCGTTCACGCACCCAATGCAGAAATGGCACTCTTGTTTGGAAAAGAGCAATATGGTCGAAGAGGAATTACCGCTAATATCTGGGTAGTAAAAACAGCAAATGTGTTTGCCAGCGAGTATGAAGACCAGGATATTTTTGAAACCGTGCCCGAAAAGCAATACCGCGAAGCAGGTGGCTATAAAGTGATGGACAAAATCAATAAATACAAAAAAGAACAAAAGGCGTAGCCAACCTTGTAACTTTCTAAACCTTTCAACTTTGTAATTACAAAACAAATGAACCACATCAAAGACCTCCTCTATAAAATGGCAGACGACCTGCTGATACTTGGCCACCGCAACAGCGAATGGACCGGCCTTGGGCCAATACTTGAAGAAGACATTGCGTTTTCATCCATGGCACAGGACAAAATTGGTCAGGCACAAGCATTGTATCAATTGCTTCACGAACTGGGCGAACAACAACCCGATACCGTTGCCTTTACCCGCAATGCCAATCAGTTTCACAACAGCCAATTTGTGGAGTTGCCAAATGGCGAATATGATTTCAGCACCATCCGTCACTTTCTTTTTGATACAGCCGATCAGTTGCGTTTTGATATGCTGGCCAATTCAAGCTACGAGCCGTTGGCTAAAGTTGCCCGCAAAGTAAAAGGCGAATTGAAATACCACGTGTTTCATGCCAATACATGGATAACCAAAATGGGTGCCGCTACCGAAGAAAGCCATATTCGTATGCAACATGCATTGAACGAAGCTTGGGATTATGCTTTGGGTATGTTTGAGGAAAGTGAACACGAGCAACAACTCATTAGCGAAAAAGTATTTGAAGGCGAAGCTGAATTGAAAAAACGTTGGTTGGGTATTATTTCACCTGTCCTTACCAAAGCCACGCTAACCATACCTGATGAAAGCACGTGGCAACCCATATACGGAGGTAGAAAAGGTGTACACACCGAACACCTGCAACCTTTGCTGGATGAAATGAGCGAAGTATTTAAAATTGATCCGACAGCTGAGTGGTAGGAGGGATTTTAAAGTTAGAAGGTTGAAAGGTTGGAAAGTTATTGACTAATCAAAGCAACCTTCTAATCTTTTCAACTTTCTAAACCTTGTAATTCAATAACCTTGTAATTTAAAAAATGCTAACCGAAGCCCAAATATGGCAAGCCCTTGAGGTGGTAAAAGACCCCGAAATACCTACATTGAGTATGGTGGATATGGGCATAATTACCAAGGTAGAAATTCGTGGCGAGAGCAACGTGTTTGTGGAAATGACACCTACATTTACCGGTTGTCCGGCCATTAAAATGATGGAAAACATGGTGGCTGAACGGTT
>JBIIGU010000151.1:0-3833 GCA_044236275.1 Bacteroidia bacterium
TATGGTATTGCGGCAAAAAAGCCTTATTCAGCGAACTGTAGGTGTGCAACTCATATGCTGCAATCAGTTTCCGTTCCGGGTAAAGATTTTTTACTGCATTAATAGTGGCTTTAAGTTTAGATGGCGCATGCGCAAAGTCACGATAAATCATGCTTTCTTCCGTTTTCTTTAACGTTTCCAGTCGTTTTGCTGTGCCTTTAAACAAGGCAATAGCTTCATAAAATTGCGCTTCAGTAAGTCCTGCTTCCAGGCAAGCATACTTAGCAGCCATCATGTTTTGCAAGTTGTGTTTGCCAAATACTTTTAGTGCTAGCTTTTCATTATTCACAGGTAAATAAGTGATGCCACTCTCAACAATATATTCGGGCGTGTGGTAAGGTATTTTACGTGCCGCTGTTTGTGCTTGCTCGCATACACGTTTTACCTCAGGGTCGTCTGCACAATAAATTAATGCGCCACCTTCAGGCAGGTCTTTTATAAAAATTTCAAATTGCTCTACATAGTTTTCATAGGTTGGAAACACATTGATATGATCCCAAGCTATGCCGGTAATAATGCCTACATGGGCCTTATATACGTGAAACTTTGGTCTTAAATCCAGCGCAGAGGTTAGGTATTCATCACCTTCAAAAACGGCTATTTTACTTTCATCACTTAGACCAACCATGGTTTCAAAACCTTCAATCAGAGAACCCACCAGATAATCAAACGCAAGACCGTGGTAGCTGAGTGCAAACATAATCATGGCGGTGGTGCTGGTTTTGCCGTGGCTGCCACCAATAACAATTCTTTTTTTGTTTTTGGTTTGCTCATACATATACTCCGGGAACGAGTAAATTTTTATTCCCAGTTCCTGCGCCCGCAGCATCTCCGGATTGTTTTTGCGTGCATGCATTCCCAATACAATGGCATCAATATCAGTTGTAATGTGCTCTTCAAACCAGCCCGTTTGTTTGGGTAGCAGCCCATATTTCTCTAAACGAGATTTGGCGGGCTCATAAATTTCATCATCGCTACCTGTTACCTTAAAACCTTTTTTATGCAGGGCAATGGCCATATTGTGCATTACCGCTCCGCCAATAGAAATAAAATGTATGTGCATGAAATTGTATTTGTATGCAATTTGTGTATTGCTTTATTAAGGTAGGCAAATAAATTATAAACATTGTGGATTGAGGTGCATACTCTGCTGATATTAATTATAGTTTTATTAGATTTGAGAGGAATAAACATGCATATTTAGTGAAACTACACACCATAGAAACGGGTCATTTTAAACTGGATGGGGGAGCCATGTTTGGCGTTGTGCCCAAAACCCTTTGGAACAAGCTTAATCCGGCCGATGAAAACAATATGATTAGCCTTGCCATGCGCTGCCTGCTCATTGAAGATGGCAAACGGCTTATATTAATTGATAACGGTATAGGTAGCAAGCAAGATGCAAAGTTCTTTTCCTATTACTACCTTCATGGTCGGGCCACGTTGGATGATTCGCTCAAAGCTGCCGGATTTTCAAAAGATGATATTACAGATATGGTGCTTACCCATTTGCATTTTGACCATTGCGGAGGAAGCATTGAATGGAATGCAGACCGCACAGCTTATCGCACAGCCTTTCCCAATGCCACATACTGGATAGGAGCAGAACACTGGAATGATGCCATGAATCCAAACCCAAGAGAAAAGGCATCTTTTCTTAAAGAGAATATTTTACCCATACAGGAAAGCGGACAATTAAAACTGGTTAATGCAGGTGATTGTGTTTATGAGCATATGGAACTGCGTTTTTCCAATGGACATACCCAAGGAATGATGCATCCGTTAATACATTATAAAGGGTATAAAATTTTATATCTGGCTGATATGATACCAACACAGGCACATATTCCGGTACCTTACGTAATGGGTTATGACGTGCGTCCGCTGGATACCATGAGCGAAAAGACTGCTGTGCTTGCTGAAGCAGCAGCTAATGATAAAATGATTTTGTTTTTTGAGCACGACCCACTGCATGAAGCCTGCACTGTTGAGCAAACCGATAAAGGAATACGCAGAAAAACACTTATTGATATAAAGGAGTTATCTTAAACAGTGCCATGAAAAACCTGATGATGTTTGTTTATGCCTGGAGGGGTTTAAAAGTAGCTTGGAAAGCCGAACTCAATTTGAGGTTGCATGCTTTGGTTGCTTTGATGGTTATAGGATTTGCATTTTACTTTAGGGTTTCTGCTACAGAATGGTGCATATTGTTACTGTGCATAGGAGGGGTATGTGCAGCAGAGTTGTTTAATACAGCCATTGAAAAATTAACCGATTCAATTTTCCCTCAGCAAGATTCAAAGGCTGCTTTTATAAAGGATGTAGCAGCAGCTGCGGTATTGCTTATGAGCATCGTGGCAGCTATTTGTGGTGTGCTTGTTTTTGTTAGTTAATGTTAGTGTATCTAAGCAGCGGTGGCGCAATTGTTACGATCTGTGCAGCGTGTTTGCAAGGTGTCTTAATTACTGATAAATTGGGCAGTCCGGGCAATTGCAATTATGTTCTTATACCCAAACAAATATGTTGTGTAGGCTCTAACGAACAAGCAGCTTAATAATAAAAAAAGATGTACATTCACGGTTCATAACATTACATGAGTCAAGCACCACATATTCGGCTTTCTAATATTACCCTGCTTAATTTTCTTACTAAAATTGTATTTTATCTGTTTGTTTTTATAGTCGGCATCATCAGCTCCCGTAAACTTACCAGTCATGCTTTTGGCGAAGTTCAGTTTCTTTCTTTTTTGGTGGGACTTAGCTGGATGGGTCTTAATTTTGGTTTACCCGGTATGCTGGCTAAGTATTGGCCTTCTGCTGTTTTAAAGCATAATGATAAGCTAATTCAACAGCTGCTTAGAAGGGCGTTATTAACCGCATGTATTTCTATTATTGCTCATATCATATTTATAATCATCATTTACCAAATTGTTATCATCCATATTCCCTTAACTCATTTGCTGCTTTGGACTTTTAGTAATATTGCCCTGGCTGCCACTTCCGTGCTTATGCAGGCCACCTACCGCTACAAGCCATTATTTTATCTTAATTTATTTGCCTGTATACTGGGCTTGGGTTTCTTACTCATAACTTTCGCTAACCTGCAGCAGTTGGCTTATGTTTATTGTTTTATTATTGTGAACCTATTTCTGTCTATCGCTTATTGCCTATTGCTGTCCAAGTTTTTACATAACATGCATGCGGTAGCTGGGTTGGGCCATGAAGAAATACCATCTGCTAAAAGTTGGGTAAAAACTTCTGCATACTTTGCAATTTCTGCAATACTTGCAGGCATCCTCTGGCAGCGGTTTGAGCTTTCTTTTCTTAAGCACTATTATAATTTTGATCAGTTGGCTGTTTATGGTATTGCTTTTACCTTAGTTTCTTTATTTGCAGAGCCATTAAAACTCATTCCAAGCGGATTGTTGTATTACTTTTCAGGCATTCAGCATCAACAGGAACAGGCATCCGCTAAGTTCTCTGACTTTTTTATTCATTTTGTTTGGCTGGTTTCCTTCTGCGGTGCTTTTATCTATGCGCACACGGATGAAATTGTGGTGTTGTTTTATACTGCTAAATATGCAGCAGCAGCTGAGTATGCGCGTTGTTTACTGATAGGTTTTATTCCGGGCGTTTGTGGCTATGTTTTTATGAATATGCATACCGGTTTAGGTAAGGCACGTTTTCTATTTATACAGGATAGCCTTTGTGCACTATTATTTATTGCCGGTATGGGCTTTTCAATACCGTGGTTTGGCCTGATTGGAGCCGCCCTTACAAAGTCTTCTGTTATGA
>JBIIGU010000152.1:0-3831 GCA_044236275.1 Bacteroidia bacterium
TCCTCATAAGCCTACTTATGCTACATTGCCATTACCGGGGGTATTGCCGGTATTGGTTGATGAGCAAGGGAACGAGTTGCAAGGCAATAGTGTAAATGGTAATTTGTGTATTAAACAATCATGGCCGTCAACAATCCGAACCACTTACAGAGATCATGAACGTTGCAGAACCAATTACTTTGCAGCATACCCAAATAAATATTTTACCGGAGATGGTGCATGGCGTGATGAATTTGGTAATTATCGCATTACAGGACGTGTGGATGATGTATTGAATGTAAGTGGTCATCGCATTGGTACTGCCGAAGTAGAGAATGCCATTAATATGCACAGCGGAGTTGTTGAGAGTGCGGTGGTAGGATACCCGCATGATATTAAGGGGCAAGGCATATATGCCTATGTTATTCTTGAGGAAGAAGGGCATGAGGCAGAGCTGACACGTCAAAATATTATACAAACTGTGGTACGTATTATTGGGCCAATAGCTAAACCGGATAAAATTCAATTTGTAAATGGATTACCAAAAACCAGGAGTGGGAAAATTATGAGACGTATTCTGCGAAAAATTGCGGAAGGCGAAACGTCAAATTTAGGAGATACAACAACATTGCTTGATCCGAGTGTTGTAAATGAAATCAAAGACGGAGCTAAATTAATCTGACATCAGGGATTGCATACCTGGCAATGCATGGGGTCTGCGGTTAGTTTATTTTTAGGATAATTCATCAATTCATAGCCACAACCTTCACATATTTTTAGCTCACTTTTTATGCTCGGTGTGGGACATCCGCAATCGGAGCAAGGCAACCCGGCAACATACTTTTTTGTTATGAATCCAGGGCGTCTGCAATTTGGGCATTCACTTTGAAGATTCGAAATTAGCTTTTGTGCTGCCTTTTCAATCACACTCATTCGTGTTGGATTTAGGTGCGCACGCATATCGGTTTCAGCCCAAACACTACCATGGCTTGCTATTATTTGATTAAACGCTTTTTGTAAATCATCTTCACGGCAAATTCCTTTTGCGCATATGGTGAAATGCTCTGCCTTATCTTTTAAAATGAAGCCATGTTGCGGAAAACCTTTATCAATGGCAAACAATAGTAAATCTTTAAAGGTACTAAACGCAGCTCCGGCATAATTTGTTTGTGTTGATAATTCTCGGCTAGTTACTTCGAGGTCATTTTTTAAATCTAGCAGCATTACCAGTTCATCATTTGCAGGCAGTGATGCATAAATCGGATGAGGGCCAAATGACCCTTCTGTTGCTATAACAAGATCAATACGATGAGATTCTGCAGCCATCCTGCATTTTTTTCTAAGTGTAATTAAGGGATCATTTGCCCGCTCAACCTCACCGCTAAATGTTCCTAAAGTATCGGTATCAAATTTTGTTAATGAAATACACTTAACAGAAAGTGCCCGTTCCAGCAAAGGAGCGAGCACTTTAGTTTTTTCATGTTTTGATGCAATAAGAAGTAATCTGCCGTTAAACATTTTCCTTTGTTTATCAACAAACCAATAATTATTGGCAATTACTGGCCTTGACCCAGCGAGTAGCCTTGCACACCATCAAACTGATAGAGATTTTCTGTTTTAATTACATCAATACCTAAATTTTCAGCTTGTGTAAGCAAAGCAATTATATGCTGTTTACCTAGTAATGAACCATTGGCAGGCTTAAAGCGGCAACGCCAATGATCAGTGCAGAATGTTTCTCTGAATCCATCAGGATAGACCTTAATGCCCCGGTTGGTAATCATGCTAAGAGAAGCGCCCTCACTATCCAGCTTATGAATTAAAGTTGCAAGTTCATTGGCATCTGTTCCTCTCCAGTGAACAAATAAATCAACGCCTACCAGTTCTTTTTTTGCAGCAGCTTTACGCTTGTAGGTTGGCAAATTGAGGCTGGCATTTTTTGCATACTGCACTGCTTTAAAAGATGCAGGTAACTTACCTAAATTACTTATTACAGCTTCAGCAAACTCTTTGGTGCCAACTTTTTGTTTGCTTGTTCCTTCTTTATAAATATCATAGGTATGAATACCGTCTTCAATGGTTTTTAACCAAGCATTTTGTACTTTTTCTGCCACCTCTGTTTGTCCGATATGGTTTAACATTTGAATGGCACCTTGAAGCAAACCGGAAGGGTTAGCCATATTCTGTCCGGCTCTGCGCGGTGCTGAACCATGTATGGCTTCAAACATTGCACATTCCTCTCCAATATTGGCTGAGCCTGCTAGACCTACTGAACCGGCAATTTGTGCAGCCACATCGCTCAATACATCGCCATATAAATTTGGCATCACAATTACATCAAACGCCTCCGGGGTATCAGCCATTTTAGCCGCACCGATATCAATTATCCAGTGCTCATTTTCTATTTCCGGATACTCAATAGCTATCTCATCAAACACTTTATGAAACAAGCCGTCTGTTTGTTTCATAATATTATCTTTAGTGAAGCAAGTAACTTTTTTTCTACCATATTGCTTGGCATACTCAAATGCATAACGCACAATTTTCTCGCATCCAGGTCTGCTTATTAATTTTAAGCACTGCACCACCTCATCGGTTTGCTGATGCTCAATACCCGCATATAAATCCTCTTCGTTCTCTCTAACAATTACAATATCCATTTGCGGATGTTTTGTTTTCACATATGGATGAAGGCTCACGCAGGGTCTGATATTGGCATAGAGGCCTAAAAATTTTCTTGTGGTTACGTTTAAGCTTTTGTAGCCACCACCCTGTGGGGTTGTGATAGGTGCTTTAAGAAATATTTTATTTCTGCGAATCACATCCCATGATTCTTTAGAAATACCTGCAGTATTGCCTGCCAGATATACTTTTTCGCCAACTTCAATTTCTTCAATTTGAATTTGTGCACCTGCAGCCATAATGATGGCTAGAGTGGCATCCATGATTTCTGGGCCTATGCCATCGCCTTTAGCAATTGTTATTTTTTTCATTTGTAATAATTTATGATTTAATCTGTTGCGCAAATTATACAATTCCTGCTCTTTTTTTAGACTTATGGAAACTTTGCAGAAAATATTTATAGAATACTTGCGCTACTGCACCCAGCGTTATAAATTATGCTTTCAGGGTTTGGCATCTAGCCACACAAACTCTCCATGTTGAAATATGAAAATATCCTGATCCAGCTCAAACTGTTGTCCTTCCTTCAGTTTTTTCATATCCAAATCATTATTGGCTGTATGAATAGACCCTTTTGTGTAATAAGCCAATTGAAGGTATTGTTGATTAATTCCTTTTTTTGTTCCGCAGAGGATTATATGAACAGGTTTTTTAATCCTCTTAAGTAATTTCATATCTCTAATGTCACTATCATCTGCTAGTAGAACAATATCTCCATAGTCCCTTCTTGCCATTATGGACTTTAGTATCGCCTCAATATCATTTTCAGGGTCATCACCTCCCTCACCTTTCTTCCTAACTTCTTCCAAATCCTTCTTAAATTTTTTAAAATCCTTGGCATCAAAGGTGTGAACCCCACCTGTTTGCCCAATTATTTTTTTGCTATCCGGAATGCCGTCACCATCATTAAACAATGTATAATATTTGATTTTTTCGCCTTCAAAGTTTTTCTTAAACCAAACCAGTAATTGCCCAAGGTAAGGAAACATGCTTCCTGTCATATCTACAACTAGCATAACCTTCTTCCATTGTGGATTTCTCCTGAATACTCTGAATAGTGTAGAATCTTTCAGCTTGTATTCGCCACTTAAAAATTTATCGAACTTTAATGTGGTCTCTTTTGATGGTGATTCATAAGTAATATAACCTTTTTTATCATAGTGTGCGTAG
>JBIIGU010000153.1:0-3810 GCA_044236275.1 Bacteroidia bacterium
CCACCGGACAATCTATTGATTTAACTTATCAGGCATTATTAAAGAGAGGCACCCCCAAGCAGTTGCATATATTAAGTCTGATAGCCTCAAAGGCAGGTGTTGCATATCTGCAAGAGAAGTTGCCACAAGCCACACTCTGGATTGCAGATATGGATGACAGCTTAAATGAAGATGGATATATTATTCCGGGACTCGGAGATGCGGGCGATTTAAGTTATGGTGAAAAACTCTAGATAAATAAAAAAGGCTTCTTGATTAAAGAAGCCTTTCTTGAATAAAATATTTTATGATTACTTAGGTACATTCTTATCCGGATTGCTGGCATTCACATCCGACTTTTTAATAGTTACTTCATCATCGGCAGAGAGCTCATAATTGAGAAAACTGTTTTGACCAATGACCCAACCTTGCCCCTCTCCGGTAAACAATACTTTGGTGAGAATGGAAGAAGTAAGACGTTCAGTATTGCAGGCGTTCCAAAAATTACCATCAAAACAAAACATAGTGCCTTTGTCACCTACAGCCCATGCCTTTTTCCCACTTAGTGCATAAACACTTCTTAAACGCAAGCCTTCCGACCCTTTTACAAAGGTTTTACTCCATATCCCATTTTCATAAACAAGAAAGGTGCCATTTTCGCCAACAGCGAAACCGTAATTCTCATTAAGCATGGATATAGAACGCAACTTACTAATGGTAGGGGTACTCATTTTCGCCCACTTGCCATTTTCATATTTAATGATAGTGCCGTTTTCTCCTGCAGCATATCCGATATCATCAACAAACTGAATGCTGTAAAGTTGCTCAGTTACACCTTCGCAAGCAGTTTTGCGCCATTTTTTTCCATCAAAATAATAAATGTGCTGTCCATCCGCTACTGCCCAGGCACTTGTTTTAGAGATAGTAAATACACTTTTTAGGTCAATCAATACTTTATTGTCTTTGCTGATATCTTTTTTATCTATTTCTACATTTTTGAAGAAAGACCAAGTGTTGGTGATTTTATTGTATTGGTAGAAAGTGGCATTTTCTCCAATAATCCAACCGTTTGTATCTGCAGAGAAACTGATGCCATAAAATGCCGAGGCGGCATCACTAGGTGCTTGTTGCTTTTTCCAAGATATTCCGTCAAACATTAAAATGGTTGAGCGGTCACCAACTGCAAATCCGTAATTAGGATTAAAGAAAAACAAATCATTGAAGTAAGTATTTTGGGCATGAGCATCATCAATATTGCCAATGGCGTCTCTCCACTGGGCTTGAGATTTGAAGCCTAATAAAAGCAAGGGTAAAATAACTAATGGTCTGATTAAGTGAAATACTGATTTCATGGCGCAAAAATATAATCCCACATAGGTTCAATTAAAATAACTTATTATTTTAATGTGAATAACTATCTGCTTGTGCGCTGCTTTTTATCTCCTCATAATAAAATCGCCTGTTTCTCAATCCCATGTCATTCTTGCAAAGTCAGTTCTAGGGTCGGTATTTTTGGATCAAACAAGGCAGCAAGCGATATATAATTTTTTGGACATTTTATTTATTACTGAACCACGTTTCATCGTTAATGTTAAAATAGTGTTAATAGCCCGACAGGATATTTATACGTTTCGTTTCTATTCATTGTATCGCAATTAATATAGATGCCAGGAAGTAACTAGGCAGTTCAAATGATTTTCATGTATTTCCCTGATGTATCTTGGTTAATATTGCAATTCAAACGCTAATATGGTAATATTGATGCATGGAAAAAGAATACTATGCGCACGAAACTGCCATAATTGATGAGGGCTGCACCATTGGTAAAGGTTCAAAAATTTGGCATTTCTCTCATATCATGCCCAATTGTGTCTTGGGCGAAAATTGTAATATCGGACAGAACGTGGTAATATCTCCTGAAGTGGTGCTGGGTAACAATGTAAAAGTGCAAAATAATGTCTCAATCTATACTGGTGTAACTTGTGCCGATGATGTTTTTTTAGGTCCATCTTGTGTATTTACCAATGTTACCAATCCGCGAAGCGGTGTTAACCGTAGGGGTCAATATTCCAGAACGCATGTTGGTAAAGGTGCATCCATTGGGGCAAATGCCACCATTGTTTGCGGACATGATATTGGTGCGTTTGCGTTTATTGGTGCAGGTGCCGTAGTTACCAAAAATGTACCTGCCTATGCATTGCTGGTAGGTAATCCTGCAAGGCAAATGGGCTGGATGAGCGAATTTGGTCATCGACTGGTTTTTGATGAAACAGGCAAGGCTGTTTGCCCCGAAAGTGGTCAGGTTTATCAATTGTCTAATGGTTTGGTTAATCGCATCAGTTAATGGCAGTTAAATATATTCTACAAAAAAATCCATTTGTGGTGCCCACTACAGACGGTAAACTTATTGAAGAGCATTATGGTCACGTAGCCAGTGGTGATTCTGGTTTTTCTGTGGCTCATATGGTTGCACCTCCGGGATGGTCAGAGCCTTTTCAAACTCCGCAGTTTGATGAAGTAACTATTGTTATTAAAGGGAAAAAACAAATTGAAGTGGATGAAGAAAAGATTGTATTGAATGCAGGAGAGACCATACTTATTAAAAAAGGTACTCGTGTGCGATATGCCAATCCTTTTGAAGAGCCAACCGAATACTGGAGTTTATGTGTTCCTGCATTTTCAATTGAAGGTGTAAACCGTGAGTAGGGTATGAGAAACAGCTTTCTCTTTATTGCAATGCTCTTATGTGTGGTAGCTGGCAATGGCTGGGGTTTTTATGGCCACCGAATGATTAACCGATTAGCGGTTTTTACCCTACCCGAGCAATTACTGGGTTTTTATAAAAAGCATATTGAGTTTGTAACTGAACATGCTCCTGATGCCGACCGCAGGCGCTATGGTGATCCTGAAGAAGCCTGCAGGCATTATATTGATTTGGATGTATATGAAAAATGTGCCCCTGTTGATACAGTTCCTAAGTTTTGGAAAGATGCCGTAGCGAAATTCACAGAAGATACCTTAAAAGCATATGGCATTGTTCCTTGGCATATACAAGTGATGAAATTTAGATTAACCCAGGCTTTTAAAGAGAAAGATGTAAACCGCATTTTGCGCGCATCTGCAGATATCGGTCATTATATTGCTGATGCGCATGTGCCATTGCATGCCACCCAAAACTATAACGGACAAATGACAAATCAACACGGGATACATGCCTTTTGGGAATCGCGTTTACCGGAGCTTTTTGCAGGTGATTATGATTTTTTTGTTGGCCGTGCAACTTATATTGATGATGTTTTGGCTGCTGCATGGCAAGCCAGTGAAAGCAGTTTTGCGGCAAAAGACTCTGTTCTTGATTTTGAACGAAAACTTAGCCGAAGCTTCTCACCTGATAACAAATTTAGCTACGAGCAAAAAGGACAAACTCAAATTAGAAATTATTCTAAAGACTATGCTTCTGCTTTTCATAATATGCTACCCGGACAAGTTGAGAGAAGAATGCGCGCTTCTGTTTGGATGGTTGGCTCAGTATGGTATTCTGCGTGGGTTGATGCAGGCCAGCCGGACCTCAGTGATTTAGCAGATAAAAGTAAACCTATGTCTGATGAGGAAAGAAAACAGTTAATTGAGGAAAATAAAAAACTCAGTGAACAAAAAATGATTGGTAGGCAGGAAGAGTAACTAGTTCAATTCTTTCAGCTTTTCCTGCAAGGCATAAACTTCATCACGCAGTCGTGCAGCTTCCATAAATTCCATTTCTCGTGCAGCTTTCATCATTCTCTTTTGGGTTTCATCAATGGCCTTCTGCAATTGTTCTTTATTCATATACTG
>JBIIGU010000154.1:0-3803 GCA_044236275.1 Bacteroidia bacterium
AAATAATCCTGATAGGTATAATTGATCTTACACTGCAATTTCTTGCTTGCATAGCCTGCAGTGTGGGTATAATTAAGACCTATTTTATCTATATTATAAAGGTTATTATTCAGATAGCGGTAAGGCCCGGGGTCTCCTGTAACATTGCCTTGATTAAGGAATGCTTTGTAAAAAAAGCCGTCAGGCATTTTTTTGGTAATGATATGAATAAGGCCTTTATCGGCATATTCATTCAGGTATAGGATGGGGGTATTTATAATTTCAATACGCTCAATATCATGTATGGGTATACCCAACGTATTGAGGTGTGCGGCATCGAAGGTATTTACAATAATCCTTTGCCCATTTACCATCAAAATCCAGTTTTGGTTAGCGTAAGCTGAAGTGCCGCTGCTTTGCATATACCATCGGTCGCCATTGATAGAAGAAAAGGTCCATGCATCAGCCAGCTGCAATATATCGCTGAGTCTGCCATAGCCGCTTAAACGAATTTGTTCTGAAGTAATGATTTGCCTTTGCGAACTTGCCGGGTTTTGTAATTGGGTGATATTATCTCTGAATGCGGCATCAATTAAGGCGCTATCGGTTTGCCCATATGCAGAAAAAAATGACAATAGCAATATGATAACAGCAACTTTATTTACTCCAACCATGATCTTAGTTTTTTAGGAGTTGGTAAATAATATCGTGTTTGCACCTGCAGTAAATGCTGATCAAATCTTGTTAAACTGTATATTCTGGAAAAATGATAGCCAATCAACAAGCCAAAACGCCCTTTATGCCATGATAGTTGAGGGGTGATGCTCATGCATAATTCAGATTCACCTCTCACATTCACGTTTATCTTATCATCATTGAACTGCATAAAGGCATTGCCAATCAATGCGGCCACTTGAAAAGTAAATGCTGATTTGGTAGGAGCCCTGAATTCATAGCCTGCACTAATGGTGGTAAGACTAAAATCAGGGAAAGATGAAGAAGATTGATAATTTGTATATTTTATATCAGCTAGCAGGTAACCTTTCCAGTAACTTATGCCACTAACGAATTGAATCTGGGGATTGCTTTTCCACTCTGGGTTGATGCCGGAAGAGGAGGGGTGAAGATAGCCGATGCCAAAGAATACTTTATTGAAAATAGAATCTTTTTCAGATGCAAATAACGTGAGGTTACCTGCAAGCAGAATAAAAACAATGAGCAGCTTTTTGTGCACCGTATCTATTTTTTACCAAAAACTTTTTTCAGTAAATCGGTAACCTGTTCCAGCGGATTGCTTCTGATATCTTTTTCTTTTTCGGCAACTTTTAAAAACAGACCATCCAACCCTTTGCGTGTTACGTGTTCGCTTAGGCTATTGGTTTTTATTTGTTCAAACAACAAACCGCCAAGCGATGCGGTATTGTATGCATTGATGAGGTCCTTGTATGATTGTTCTGCTGAAATACCCAATATTATCGGTTTGGAAAGGGATGCGCTGATTTTAGGTTGAAAAGCCATACGCAGCGGGTCATAGGTTTTGTCTTTCAGGTAAACAGTTGCGGCAGTATCGGCTCCATTTAAAATATTAAGGCCATCACCTATAGTCATGCTTGTAATGGCATCAAAAAAAATGGGTTTTGCATCATCTGCAGCATCTTCTGCAGCGCGGTTAATGGTTAAAACGGTTTGCTCTATCAGAGCAGAACCCCCTGGAACTTTTGAAATATTGTTATAAATAGCCTGCGCCTCAGCCGGTAAAAAAATCTTAACTGCCACATCTTTATAATACCCGTCAACTTTGGAAAGCATGGTTGCAGATGAATCTGTTCCAACAGATAGCGCCTGTTTTAATCCGGCAATAATCTCTTCGTTAGAAAGGCCACCATCATTCAGCACCTTATCAATTTCTTCTTTTGTGCAGGCCACTGTTAAAGTAGCCAGCAGGCATATGCTTGCAATAATTTTTTTCATTTGTTTGTGTGTTTCAGCTTATCCAAAAGTAATACCATTCGGTTTATTTAAAAAGAAGGTGGGGTTGCCTCATTACTCCTTCGATTATTTATCGATTTGTTTTTCGCATGCCTTTATCATCAAATAAGATACTGAGGTATTTTTCTGTTCGGTAAATCACAACTGCCAGCCCGGCAACAGCAGGAATAACAACATATGATTCAATTTTTTTAATATCCATTGGCCAACTATACAAAAAAATAGAAACCATAAATAAGAACGCATTGATGCGAATGAGCCACATTGCTGCATAGGCATTAGCAAATTTCCAGGTTTCGGCATTTTTCATACTCTTGCCTGTTCGGTATCCGTAAAACGCATTAATCTTTTTAGGAGGAACATATTTGAGCATGATGCCTGCAAGCAACAAAATGAAAGAGGTGATCATATCACGTGTTTTTCTGCATGGTATGATGAGCGTACCAGTGGGCCGGATTCAACGTGTATAAATCCCATTTTTTTACCTTCCGTTTCATAAAACGCAAACTCATTTGGTGTAATAAAACGTTCAACAGCCAAATGCATTTTGGTAGGTTGTAAATATTGCCCCAGTGTAAGTACATCGCAACCGTGGTTTCTTAAATCCTGCATAAGCTCCAGCACTTCTTCAGTGGTTTCACCAACTCCCAGCATGGCTCCTGATTTGGTTCTGCGTCCGCGTTCTTTTGTTTTTAATATCTGCTCTAAACTGCGCTCATACTTGGCTTGTGGCCTAACTTTTCTGTATAAACGTTTCACGGTTTCCATATTATGCGAAACAACTTCAGGCTTCTCATCAATAACCTGATACAGCAAATCCCATTTGTTCATAAAGTCAGGTATTAGTGTTTCCTGTGTGGTTCCAGGATTTAACTCCTTCACCAGCCTAATGGTTTCTGCCCAAACCCATGCACCTTTATCGGGCAATTCATCTCTGTTTACCGATGTAATCACTGCATGTTTTATACCCATTAACCTAATGGCTTCAGCAACGCGTATGGGTTCATCTTTATCATATTCCTTATTTCTACCGGTGGCTACCGCACAAAAAGAACAACTGCGTGTGCAGGTGTTTCCTAAAATCATAAAAGTTGCGGTACCTGCACCCCAGCACTCGCCCATATTGGGGCAATTGCCACTTTCGCAAATGGTATGTAGTTTATGGTTATCTACAATCTTTCTAACGTTTCTGTAATTTTCTCCGGTAGGGAGTTTTACTTTAAGCCAGTCGGGCTTCTTCACTCGTGCATCTGCAAGGGTAGGTAATTCAATCATACTTATTTATTCCATCCAAAACTGTATCCAATAAAAAATAACACTATGCTGCGGGTTTGTTCGCGTGCCACCATGCTCAATCCTGTTGGGAACACATCCAAAGAAACACCCGCTTCCAGTGTGTGAAATTCGTCAGGGTATGCACCCCATTCAACGGCAAGAGAGGCTTTACCATAACCGCCAAACCGTGCCTGGGTATTGCCTATGCCTTCAAAAAAAGAAGAGTTGCCATAAATCAAGTTCTGATAAATGTGCACATCCGGATCGTAGCGCTCGGCACGCACAAATGCGCGGGTCTGGTCATTTGAAATATTTAAAATATCCAGGTAAACCGGTTTTAGCAAAGCAGTGGCTAATCCAATGGAATAATTAAAATTTAAACCAACTGCATTTTTGTAAGGTCGCTCCGTTATTAAAAAAGTCTGGCCATAACCTGTGCGTAGCATAAAAACCGAATTGAGCTTGCCAAAGCTGTACTCCTGTGGAGTTTGAGAAGCACCATAAATATTGGTTTCTTTGGGGTGCCGCACATAAGCCAGTTCCGTATCTAAAATGCGTTT
>JBIIGU010000258.1:0-2840 GCA_044236275.1 Bacteroidia bacterium
ATGATGTCTCCCTTTTTTGCAGCATTTACTGCGGCTTTAATAGCCTCTTTTCTGTCGGTGATGCGCAATGTTTTTTTATAGTGTAAGTGTTTTACACCTTTTTGCATATCATCCAGAATGAGTTCGGGGTCTTCGTTTCTTGGGTTATCTGATGTAAAAATGACACTCGTGCTAAGCTCACTTGCTATATCGGCCATTGCCGGACGCTTGGCTGCATCTCTGTTGCCACCGCATCCAACCACGGTAATCAGTTGTTCATTTTTAGTGCGTATTTCATTGATTGTGTGCAACACATTTTTGAGCGCATCAGGTGTATGGGCATAGTCAACTATTCCAATAATTCCTGCAGCAGAACGGACATAATCAAACCTTCCTTTAACCGCTTCAATGCTGCTCAGATGGGTTATAATTTCTTTTTTATCTTTACCTAGTAAAAATGCTGCACCATAAACTGCCATGATATTGTAGGCATTGAAGTTGCCTACCAGTCTAAACCATGCTTCTTCACCATCAATATTCAACAGCATACCGGTGAAATCGCTTTCAAGAATTTTACATTTAAAATCAGCAATACTATTTAATGCATAAGTGTATCGTGTTGCTTTGGTATTTTGCAACATCAGCATACCGTTCCTGTCATCCTTATTGGTTAGCGCAAATGAATCTTCATTCACGTCATCAAATAATTTCTTTTTGGCTTTGATATAATTATCAAAGGTGATGTGATAATCGAGGTGATCATGCGTTATATTGTTAAATATGGTACCGGCAAAGTGCAATCCTTTTATTCTATTTTGATCAATGGCATGCGAACTGGCCTCCATGAAGCAGTATTCGCAACCACGCTCAACCATTAGGTTTAGTAGTTCATTAATTTTTATAGAATCGGGTGTGGTGTGTGTAGATGGTATTACCTCATCATCGATTTGATTTTGCACTGTTGACAACAAACCTACATGATGACCAAATGAACGGAACAAGCGGAATAAAAGAGTTGCTACTGTTGTTTTGCCATTTGTTCCGGTAATGGCAGTAAGTTTTAATTTTTTTGATGGATGATTGTAAAAGGCAGCAGCCATTAAACCCATGGCTTCACTGCTGTTGTTTACTTTTATGTAGCTAACAGCCGTATGGGGCTTTACAGGTAATTGCTCACATACAATTGCAGCAGCACCGCTGGAGGCAACCTCATCCATAAACTTGTGTCCATCTGCAGAGCTTCCTTTAATGGCAAAAAATACACATCCGCTTTGCACCTTTCTGGAGTCATAGGTTAGCATGGTGATATTTTTATCGGTATCTCCGGTTATTTCTGCATGCAGGTTTAATATGATTTCAGCTAGCTTTTTCACTTTTATCCAAGTATGAGATTTATGGTAGCACCTTTGGTTGCCGGAACTCCCGGGTTAATGGATTGAAATTTTACTTTACCGTATCCTTCGGTTTGAACCCGGAGACCTGCATTTTCAAGGAGGTAAATGGCATCTTTAAGCCCCATTCCTTTAACATCAGGAATCACTTTTTTCTGTGACTTAACCACATGCAGTTTTATGAGGTGCTGCTGCACTTCGGTTGCTGCCCATTCGCTTCCGCTTTCTTCTTCGGTATCTGATTTAAATTGTGATGGTATACTCAGTTTATCGAGTATGGCTTTTAGATCTACTGCATAACCATTTCCTGCAGGAGGCATCTGCATGGCAGATGTGGTTACAACATATTTTAATTCCTTGTGTAGATTGGTGCTGGTTGCATAGACTTTATCGGCCAGTTCTTTAAACACTGGACCTGCAACAAGCGATCCGTAATAAATGCCATTTGATGGTGCGTTTACCATAACCATACAGGTATACTTAGGCTGATCAGCAGGAAAAAATCCAACAAATGATGAACGGTAAATTTGTTTTGCATAGCCCATCCGGCCATCTGCAACTAGTGCTGTTCCTGTTTTTCCTGCAACGGTATAATTGGGATTTTTTAGATTGGTTGCAGTGCCATGCTCTACCACACCCTTCATCATGGCATATAAATTTTTAAGCGTGGAAGGTTTGCATACCTGCTCTACCATCACACTTGTTTTAAATTCTTTAACAGGCTTACCTGTTTTTAAAATCTGCTTTACAAAAACCGGTTTAACCATTTTACCATTATTAGCAAGCGCATTGTAAAGTGTAACCATTTGCAGAGGTGTAACTTTTACCTCATAGCCTATAGACGACCATGGTAGGGTGGTGCCATACCAGTCTTTATCTTTAGGATGCTTGATGCGTGGTTTCCCTTCTCCGCTCAGCTGAATACCAATAGGGTCGGTTAGTTTAAGACGCTTGAGGTGGTTATAAAATTTTTCCGGGTTGTTTTTATAGGCAGCATATACCGCTTTTGAGATGGCTACATTTGATGAAATCTCAAATGCCTGCTGAAAGTTTACCAAGCCATGTCCACCTTCTTCTGCATCATACATTGTGGCATTGGCAAAATATTTTTTCTTGCCACCTTCGGTATCATACATATCTGTCATCTGCGCTTTGCCATCTTCAAGCAAAGCCATCATGGAAGTAATTTTAAAAGTAGAGCCGGGTTCTAAACTTTCGCCAACTGCATAATTGTATTTTTCGGTGTACTGCCCTTCGGTAATGCGTGTGAGATTGGCTATGGCTTTTATCTCACCTGTTTTTACTTCCATTAAAATTGCTGTACCCCATTCTGCATTGTTTTTTACCAAGGTATTCAGCAAAGCCTGCTCTGCCACATCCTGAAGGTTTACATCAATAGTGCTTACCACATCAAGACCATTTCTTGCTTCTATTTGTTGTTCTTCATCATTCACCGGTATCCACGTACCG
>JBIIGU010000157.1:0-3765 GCA_044236275.1 Bacteroidia bacterium
ATATCTTGCAGCAAGGATGATGAATCTAAATCTGCCACTGATTTACTTACAGGAGGAAGTTCTAAGTCTTGGAAAGTTGAATCTATTTCTTTTAATGGAACTCCACAGACTAGAGATTCCTGTGAGGCAGATAACTTCACCACGTTCAATAAATCAGGTAATACCTACACAGATAACCCAGGAAATATCAAATGTGGAGAATCTCCTACTTCCGGAACTTGGGCATTATCCAATAGTGATAAGGTGCTAACCATGACGGCAAATGGTAGTTCAAATGCTTTAGATATAAATGAATTAACAGATAATAAGCTGGTTGTTAAGCAAACTTTCACAGATAGCAGTATGGGTGCACCCATGGTTATTAATATTATAGCCACGCTTGTTCCTGTTAAGTAATTATTATTTAAGTCGAAATAAAAAAAGCCATCATCCGATGGCTTTTTTTATGAGGTCAATCAATAAATCAATTTCTTCTTTTCGGTTATAAATATGTGTGGATACCCGTAGGGAGTTCAATCCGTTTTCCGGAACCATTCTTATTCTCGCTTTGGCCTCAGCAGCTTTCTTATAAAAGGCGGCATAGTCTACCCCTTTAATCCTAAAGCCATTCACAGAGCACCTCGATTGTTCTTCTGTTGGTGTAAGCAATTCTATTTTATCTCCTAATACCAACAACTGCTCTTGTGTGTATTTACCCAAAAACTTGATGCGTTCATGAATACGTGTCATCCCAATACTCTCAATAAATTCAATAGATGCTTCAACACCTTTATATAAACCCAATGATTGTGTGCCACCGTAATAGCGGTGCGCAGAGTCTGCATAATCTCCCATTTCTACGGGTGTTTTTGCCATATTCCATTTTGCGTTATCACTGCCTCCTCCTACAAAAAAGGTTTGCAATGTTTGTTGAAAATCTTTTCGCACATATAAAAATCCCGTACCCTTTGGACCCAACATCCATTTATGGCAGCAGCTTGCATACATATCACAACCCATATCATGCAAATCAAGCGGCAACATACCCGGGCCATGTGCACCATCGATAAAAACAAATAGGCCTTTTTCTTTACCAAGCTTGCAAATTTCTTTTGCCGGAAATATTTGTCCTTGAGTGCACGGAATATGCGGTACTGCAATTACACGTGTGTTTTTACCAATTAGTCTACTTATTCTTTCCAGTGTTTCTGCAGCAGTTGGTGCAGGAGAAAATGTTTTGATGATTATTCCATGCAGCCGCTGCCTATTTAGCCATGGAAAAGCGTTGCCCACATGTTCATGGGTTGTCATAATCACTTCATCGCCTTTTTTAAGAGGCAATCCCCAGCAGGCAATATTAATTCCATCTGTTACATTATGTGTCAATGCAATTTCTTTTTCATCTGCACCAACAAAAGTTGCGAGTTTCGCATGCAGGTTTTCCCAGCCTCCATAGTTGCCATATTGGTCACCATCCATCATGCCTTTTTTTACTGCTTCTATCACATAATATGGCGATGGTCCCATGGTGCCGTTATTTAAGTAAGCAAAGTCGGTTGAAAGAGGAAAATGTTTCCTTACACTGCTCCAATATGCTTCATCATCAATTGCCGCTGGTTTTTTTAATACATCCAAAGTTTCTGCCCTAGCCGTTTCAGTAGGTATAAGCAAGCTGCCCATAACTGCGGCACCTGTATGTTTTAAAAAAGATCTTCTGTTTGTTTTCATAGTCAATCAAATATGGTAAAAAGTTTATGAATGTAAAAAGTTAATTTCGCCCATTGTCATGAAAAAAGAATTGCATGTTATTGGAATCATGAGTGGCACCTCCATGGATGGAGTAGATATTGCTTATGTAATACTGAACAATGATAATGGTTATTGGAGTTATGCCTGCCCGGTAGCCGAAACCATTCCTTATGAAGAGAGATGGCGCATAAGGCTATCCCAATTGTATAAGCAACCCATTTTTTTATATCCTAAAACAAGTGCGTTTTATGGCAAGTTTATGGGTCAGTTGGTCAATCAGTTTATAGCCAAATATCAAATCAAGCCTGATCTAATCAGTTCTCATGGTCATACTATTTTCCATCAGCCTGATGCAGGTTTCACTGCACAGATAGGAGATGGCGCAGCCATTAATGCCATTACCGGTTTGCCGGTGGTATGCGATTTCAGAACAACTGATGTGGCCCTTGGAGGGCAGGGGGCACCTTTGGTACCCATCGGTGATCAGCTGCTGTTTTCAGCTTATGATGCCTGTTTAAATTTGGGTGGTATTGCCAACATAAGTCTAACTGGTGTGCAGAGTATCAAGGCTTTTGATATTGCACCCTGCAATATTGTGCTGAATCGCGTGGCACGCTGGTTAAATATGGCTTATGATAATGAAGGTAAAATTGCAGCGGCTGGTGTGGCAGATGAGGAACTCTTAAATAAATTAAATGACTTGGATTATTATCACCTTCAAACAGCAAAGTCACTCGGACGTGAATGGATTAATGAGGTATTCTGGCCGGTTGTTAAATCTGCTTCCGATATCAGTGAGACTAATATGATGGCCACGCTATCTGCACATATTGCTTTTCAGATTAAACGGGTATTGGAAAAATATCGACCAGAAAAAATGCTTATTACCGGAGGCGGAGCGTTTAATACCCATCTTATTGAGCAAGTGCAGCAGCAACAAATTACCCAAATTCATATCCCTGATGAGCAAACGATTCAATATAAGGAGGCCATTATTTTTGCTTTGCTTGGTTTGTTGCGAGTAAAGAACCTGAATAACAGTTTAAAAAGTGTTACGGGCGCTTCAAGAAATAGCATTGGCGGTGCCTTGTATGGCGATTTTTCCGCGTTGATATAAATCAGTTCCGCAGGTGAGAATAAGAACTTATCTTGCCGCAATTTTAACAATACCCTTACTATGCAAATTGATAAATTAATTCAGAAGTACGAAAACAAACAACCGGAAATAGTTTTTGAATGGAAAGATAGCGAAACAGAAGCCGAAGGTTGGGTTGTAATCAATTCATTACGCAATGGTAGCGCAGGCGGTGGCACACGTATGCGTAAGGGATTGAATAAGGACGAGGTAATTTCTTTGGCAAAAACCATGGAAATAAAATTTACTGTTTCGGGTCCGCCAATAGGAGGAGCTAAGTCAGGCATTAATTTTGATCCGGCCGATCCGCGGAAGAAAGGCGTATTGGAGCGCTGGTATAAAGCGGTGATGCCTTTGCTGAAAACATATTACGGAACAGGTGGAGATTTAAATGTAGATGAAATTCATGAAGTAATTCCCATTACCGAAAAGTACGGATTGCTACATCCGCAGGAAGGCACAGCAGTTGGCCATTTTCAGCCCGATGAAGAAGGTAAAAAACGCATGATAAAAAACCTGCGTGAAGGTGTTTCTAAAGTATTGGATGATGCCCGATTCTCCCCCGATACAGCCAAGAAATATGTGGTAGCTGATATGATTACCGGCTGGGGTGTTGCAGAAGCAGCCCGCCATTTCTACGATTTTTGGGGACCAAATTTTGCTTACAAACGCGCCATCATTCAGGGTTGGGGAAATGTAGCAGCAGCTGCTGCATATTATCTCTCTCAAATGAATGTAATGATTGTAGGTATTATTGATAGGGAAGGCGGATTAATAAACCCAAAAGGATTTTCAAAAGAAGAAATCAAACAGTTATTTGTGGAGCGAGATGGAAATAAACTATCAAAAGATACCTGTAAAAAAATGGGTTTAGAGTTTATTCCGTATGATGATATTAACCA
>JBIIGU010000156.1:0-3765 GCA_044236275.1 Bacteroidia bacterium
AATTGCTTCTTGGTAAAATGGGATTCAAACCCGTGTTGAAATGTGGTGATGGCACAAAAGGCTGGCCCGAATTTGCTCCGTTTAATAAGATAATCGTAACAGCAGGTGCTCCTGTTATTCCCAAAGCGCTCATCACACAATTAGCTGTTGGGGGCATTATGGTTATTCCGGTTGGAAACGAAGCTTCTCAGAAAATGATCTGTATAGTTAAGAAGGATGAAAAAACTTTTGAGAAAATTGAATTGAAGAACTTTGCATTTGTTCCACTTATTGGAGAAGAAGGTTGGGAAGGATAATACCCAACAAACTTTCATCAAACAACCATACAAGTTAACCTTCTAAGATATTCCGCGATGGCAGTTGCTTACTTTTTTATTAACTCATCTGGCAAACCTGCAGCTGCGATCTGAATAATCATTCGGTTTTCTATGGTTATGATACCAACTAAATTATTTGTAGCCAATTGCAGTAAACTTTGGGCAACCTCAGTATCCTTTACAGGCTTGTAATTTGCAAGTGGCCCTATAAACAATATACTAAGCGGCTTGAAAAATACCTGTGCAATGCGCTCACCTAACCTAAATTCAGAGCGTGTTCCCATTAATAAGGAAGGACGCACTACACCAATTGTTTTAAAGGGTAACGCGCTCAGGTCTTCTTCCAGTTCTCCTTTTACCCTGCTGTAAAAAATAGCCGACTGCTTATCGGCCCCTAAAGCACTTACCAGAAAAAAACCAGTTGCCCCCTTAGCCAAAGTTTGTTTGGCCAGCTCAAGCGGATACACATAATCTACTCTCCTGAATGCCTCCTTTGAACCTGCCTTTTTAATAGTGGTACCCAAGCAACAATACACATCATCTGCGGCAATGGCAAGTGTCTCGGGGTTGTCATAATCTACCAAAACCTGCTCCAGTTTCGGGTGCTTCAGATGAAGCTTACTTCTTACCAAAGCAATAACTTTGCTATATGCCTCACTCTCCAAACATTTATATAGACACTGCTTACCCGTAAGTCCGGATGCTCCTGCAATTAAAGCTGTTTTCATTCAACGAAGATATAAAAGTGTATGCTATTTGAACTAACTTGGTAAAATCCTATTTTTGCCCGCTCTAATTAAGCAATTCATGAAAACCAATCACGAAATAGATTACCGCATTTTAGGAAACGAAATGCAATGTGTTGAAATAGAACTCGACCCACAGGAAACCGTTATCGCAGAACCAGGCAGTTTTATGATGATGGATAATGGCGTAGAAATGCAAACGCTGTTTGGTGATGGTTCGCAGCAACAAAGCGGTATTCTGGGTAAACTTTTTTCTGCCGGTAAACGCTTACTCACCGGTGAAAACCTATTTATGACTGCCTATACCAATATGGGACAAGGCAAAAAACAGGTAAGCTTTGCGTCTCCTTATCCAGGAAAAATTATTCCGATAGATTTGTTTGAATTGGGCGGCAAAATAGTTTGTCAAAAAGATTCATTTCTGTGCGCAGCCAAAGGTGTTAGCGTGGGCATTGAATTTCAGCGAAAGTTGGGCACCGGTTTGTTTGGCGGTGAAGGCTTTATTATGCAGAAACTGGAAGGTGACGGAATGGCGTTTGTTCATTCAGGCGGACACGTGATTGAACGTACGCTTCAGCCTGGTGAGCTCTTAAAAATCGATACCGGTTGTGTGGTAGCATTTACCAAAGATATTAATTATGATATTCAGTTTGTTGGTGGTATTAAGAATACCTTATTTGGCGGTGAAGGAGTTTTCTTTGCCACACTTTCAGGCCCGGGCAAGGTGTGGATACAGTCTTTACCCATCAGCCGACTTGCCGGAAGGATTATGGCTTACGGAACCTATGCCCGCAAAGAAGAAGGCAGTATCCTTGGTGGCTTAGGAAACATACTTGACGGTGACGGCAAGTGGTAAAACATTTAAAGCGTTGGCCCAATCAAACCCGCAATAATTAACCCTCAATAACTACAAAACATGGGAAGGATATTTGAAAAGCGTAAGCATAAGATGTTTGCCCGATACAATAAAATGAGTCAGGCATTCACCAAATTTGGTAAAGAAATAGCCATAGCTGTTAAAGCCGGTGGCCCCGACCCTGAGGGCAATTCTCGCTTACGTGCCATTATTGCAAATGCCAAAGCAGCCAATATGCCCAAGGCCAATATTGAGGCTGCCATACAACGTGCCAACAGCAAACAAGATAAGGAGTTTGAGGAAATTGCCTATGAAGGAAAAGCTGTGCATGGTGTGGCTTTGATTATTGAAACAGCAACAGATAATCCTACGCGAACAGTTGCAAACCTGCGCAGCTATTTCAATAAAAAAGGCGGACAAATGGTGGTATCTGGCTCGCTTGATTTTTTGTTTGAACGCAAAGGTATTTTCAGAATACCCAAAGCAAATTTAAATCTGGAAGAGCTGGAATTAGAGTTGATAGATTTTGGCATGGAAGAAATGGAAGATGATGGGGAAGGCAATCTGATTCTTCAGGTACCGTTTACTGAGTTTGGAGCTATGCAAAAAGCTTTGGAAGACAAAAAAATAGAAATAACAAACGCTGAACTGCAGCGCATACCCACTACCTATATTGAGCTTACCGAGGAGCAGGAAGAAGAAGTAAACAAACTACTGGAGATGATTGAAGAAGATGATGATGTAACCAATGTGTGGCACAATATGAAGTAGGCAAAACCTCTCCAAGGCTTTCCCCTTCAAAAGAAAATTATTTGTCTGTTCGCAGTGAATTGAGGAAAATTTACTGCTTTACATAGGAACGGCTGTTAGCAACAGTAATTATTTCACAATGTACTTTGTTTTGTTCAGCTTTCCAACACTTATAAATAGGCTCAACTCAATTCCTTTCTTTAGATCTCGACTTGCAGTAGCCGAAGAAATATCCTTAAATACGTTCATATAATCTTTTCGAGTGAATTCCCGAAATCCTTGATTTAAAAAATACTCCAGCCTGTCGGTGTCCTTTAGTATTCTATTATTATAATCGAGCAATTGAGTTAATGATTTTTCAATCACTCCTAACATATACTCTATAAAAGGTGTTGATTTCCCAGATTTGTCGCACATTGAAAGCGATTTATAGTATTCATCCTGAGTTGCGCTGATCAATGTTTCAAAAGGCAAGTATTCGAAAATAGTATAATCTTTTATTAGAATAACGGTTTGCCATAATCGTCCCATTCTGCCATTGCCGTCAATGAATGGATGTATAAATTCCATTTCATAGTGAAAGACACAACTTTTTATCAATGTGAGTTCTTGGTCATCTTTTAGATAATCGAACAAGTCTTTCATTAAATACGGTACATTCTGAAATGGAGGTGCTACATGTTCGATATCATTACCTTTAACGATACCGACACTTTGATTTCTATACTTCCCCGCATTGCTAATTAAACCGTTCATCAATGAGGAATGAGCTTTTAGAAAATCTTTTTCCGAATAATGTTTATATGAGCTTAATTCATCGTAAACTTTGATTGCATTTAGAACTTCTAACACATCCTTCGTGGGTCCAATGACTCTCTTGTTCTCTATCAATGCAGTAATTTGTTCCTCCGTTAAAGTATTCCCTTCAATCTGTAATGAAGATTGAATTGTTTTAATTCTATTTTGCTTACGCAATTGAGGCGATTGCTTGCTAAGATAGTTTGCGTTCACTTCCCCAATTTTTTCGGAGATAGAACTAATTAGCTTTAAAATCTTTGAAGTAATGTTATATGGAGGCCTCATTGATAATATCATT
>JBIIGU010000158.1:0-3757 GCA_044236275.1 Bacteroidia bacterium
GAAAGTAAGCTGTACATGAAGGCAGATTACAAGAAATATTTTATAGGCGATGAAAATAACCGAACCTCCCCAAAGCTTATTACAGATGGAAATGACCGCTTGCTTGTTTACATCATTGAGCTTTCTCAGTTTCCCTGCGGAACTTCATATAATATATCTGCCGGAGGTTCTTCACAAGCGGATTTATCAATAGGGCTTAAGCCTATTACGCTAGCCCAACTTAAGGCAAAAGGAGATGTGCAAATTGATAAACTGCCCGTAGGGTTTTCTGAAAACTTTGAAATAGGAATTAAGGTAGTAAAATATTGTGATGAAAAAGTAAAGTGTAATGTTTGGAGTTTTTATGATAAACTAAATAGGCTGCAGCCATATTTTACCGCTCCGAGGTATGCGGATTTGCCGCTCTTGCTGGATACACAAACAGCCAAAACCCCCGAACCCTATGTTGAACAAAAAAGCCTCTCGTTTAAAATACCCTTTGAAAGAAACAAGTTTGAGTTTAAACAGGAAGATATCTCTCCCTTTATTGATAGTTTGAATGAGCCGAGATTTACAATAAGCAATATTCAGATTGTTGCGTTTTCATCTGTAGAAGGCGACTCGTTAAAAAACCAGCAGTTGCAGGAAAAGAGGGCAGCCAGTATTGTTAAAGTGTTGGAGCAACAGCAAAGCGGCACAAAGATAAAATATACTGTAAAGCAAGGCAATGCTTGGGATATTTTTAAGAAACAGATAGTATTAACAAATTGGTATTACTTGGCCGATAGCTCACAAAATTATGTGCGCAAGCGTTTGGATGCCGATACCGCTCTGCTTCGCAAACTTGAGCCACTTTTAAAAGAAGAGCGCTTTGCCACTATTGAAATGAAGGTGGTTTTTGATTTGAAAAAACTTCCGCCAGACGAATACTGGACTTATCGGTTTAATAAAGCGCTGGAAAGAAAAGACATAAAACGAGCGCTGAGCAACCAAACTGCCCTCATAAAATTAGTGCAAGAGGGAAAAATGGATTATAACAAGTTTATGGCCATACAAATTCCGCAGGAGCCTAAGTATATTAATATGCTCAATAACCAATATGTAATGATAAAAAATGAGAATGAAAAAATAGGCAAGTTTGAAGAGCTAAGAAAAATTGATCCAAATTATCCATTGGCCAAATACAACTTTTTAGCACTTAAAATAAATGCAGCCGAAAAAATGACTCAGGAACAAAGAAGAGAGGAGTTGTTTACCCAGGCCTCTTTATTTGCGTCAATTAACGCAACAGCAATTCCGTCCAATATCAGAAGCACCCTTGTGTCTCGCTTTTATCCTGTATTAAATGAAAACAAAAAACAAAAAAAGCCGGATACATATAATACCGTAAAAGAGATTTCAAAAAGTAGTCCGATAATTGAAGCGCTTGCAATTGCAGATTTCTATGCCGGTCAAAAACGCTTTGATATTGCCGCTCAGGTTTTGTTTGATCATTATAACGAAATTCAGGACGCTGCCATGTTAAAAGAATATAGCCTACGCCTGCTTTATTTTTCCAAAGCATCAGGCAATGCAGAGTTTGATAAACAAATGCTCAACATATTCAAACGTCTACAAAAAACAGAGCCCGCATTGTTTTGCAAGATTTTTAACGAGAAACAGGTATCCTCAAAGTTTTTTGAAAATCTGCATATTAAAAAACTCTATTGCGACCAGTGTGGCTCAAAATAGGCACTAATTAATCTTCGCCCTAAGCTTTTCTTCACCTATTTTATATTCCCACAATAGGCTATTCTTTTTATCAAAGCAACTCAATTGTACAAAACGATTTTTTCTTTCGCCTCCAATCTTTAAAACGCAGTAATTATTCTCTGCAACCAGTGTGCCCGATATTCGCATGGGATTATTCACCTCGTTGGTTTCTTTGATGTTACCCGGCCGGCTGCTTATGGCAGACGAGGTAAGCTCTAAGAGCGCATAACCCAAATCACTTTCGCTTTTATTATAAGAAAGTAATTCCGTGTGGTGCCTGTCACCGGTTAAAAAAATCACTCCGCTAATTTTATTCTGAACAATATAATCTAACACCCTTTTTCTTTCAGCCTTATATTGGTTAAAAGACTCTTTATCGGTATTCTCGTTCAAAAACTGACCGCCAACACAAATAAATTTAAATGTAGCCCTGCTGTGTGAAAGCTGATAAAAAAGCCATTCTAGTTGTTTTGAACCCAATTGTGCTTTGTTGGGATGAAGTGTTTCGTCCAAATCACTTTCGTCTCGCCACCATCGGTTATCGAGCAAAATAAAATCTGCATCGGCATAACTAAAAGCGCTGTAAACACCTTCATTGTTTTCTCCATATTGTTTATTGCCCCAGTAATCGGTAAAACAATTTCTGCTTGTTTCTTTAAGGCCAAACCCTTTGCCGCTGTTATTGTCTCCAAAATCATGATCATCCCATATGGCATAATGGTTTCTGCTGCGCAGCAAGGGTTGCAAATTTTTATCGGCACGTGTGTGCGCATATCTATATTTTATTCCACTTTCAGAGGAGTAGTCGGCTTCACGTAAATACACATTATCACCCAGCCATAACATAAAATCAGTTGGTTTTTCTGCCATACGTAAGAATATGTCTGTTCCTTGCCCATAAGGTTTTCCCGGACGGTCGTAGGCTGAATCATTAACATAATTGCAGGATGCAACAATAAAAGAGAAATCGGGAGCAGGGCCGCGCCATTCCCACAAAGCTTTAGTTTTAAAAAACAAATCGCCCCCAGCCAAAGCAATAGGCCTATCATCTATTAGAAGAGAGTATTTGTAAACACAGCCGGGTTCAAGGTTTTGAGGAATAAATTTAACTATGCTTCCATTGCTGCAATTTGGGTCTAAGATGTGACGGGTGATGCGGCCACCGCGAACGGTTGCATTTAACGGTGTATACACAAGTGTTACGGTTTTTACACAGTAAACCTGAACCCATATTAGCGCTTCACGGTGTTCGGCATAGCCAAGCATGGGGCCTGAAATGATTTTGGAACCACCGGGCGTTTGTGCAAACAATGGCACACAGCTCAGTATTAAAACCCAAAGGTAAAAACGTATCATATTTTGAAAGACAGTTAGCTTTTTCAAATAAACACAACAAATTGTATAAAAATCAAGCATGTGCGCAGTAATTTGATTATATGCGGAAGATCTTATAGATTAACATTTCGGCATTAACCATCAAAGTATATTAAACCTTTTAGACTATTCGCCTCTAATCCCCAAAAAACAACATGAGATTTATTTCATTGCTCGCATTTTTTCTTACAACGTTAAGTCTTGCAAATGCGCAAAATGACTTTATCGGCTGTGCTTCTGACCCCCCCCAAATGCAATGGGAGTATGCACTCCAGGAGCTCATCAAAAACTCTTCACCAGAAAATAAGCATGGCAAAACCATGACTAATCATTATACCATACCAATAATTTTTCATGTTATACATGGTGGAGAACCGCTTGGTACCTATCCCAATATTTTATCAGGGCAACTTGCATCGCAAATAACAATTATTAATCAGGATTTTTCCGGCAATGCATATAATGCATCAAACTATCCTGCGGCAGCGTTTGTAAATTGGGCGGTTAACCAGAAAACACCCCAGGCCAATTTAGACCAGAATGGCCGTATTAAAATAGCCGATTTTAATATTGAATTCTGTCTGGCCACAACTGACAACAATGGAAATAAATTAAGTGAGCCTGGTATTAATAGAATTAATTATGTGCAGAA
>JBIIGU010000159.1:0-3753 GCA_044236275.1 Bacteroidia bacterium
TACCGCACAGTACGCGAACGTGTTTTAACACAACAACGCACTCCTGTTAATGAGCAATTTGGCAAAGGCGGCTTTACCATGCCTGCTAATGTGCGCTTTCCTGGCGAGTTTGAAGAATCTCAGGCTATTGCTATTTCTTGGTCGTTTGATTATGATATGGATGGCAATGTAATTGGGGTTGACACCTATTCTGTTTATGGTTATATCTCTGCTCAATGTGCAAAGTATATTTCAGATGAATTGCCTGTTTGGATACGTGTTCCTTTTACTGCCGATACTTTGGCCATTAAGGCATTTATGAGTGATTTGGGATGGCCACTCACCAAAAATTACAAATTCTTTATTGCCGATGGTGACGACTGGTGGATACGTGATTTCGGTCCCAATGGCATTTACTACGGCAACCAGGATAATATTGCTTTTGTTGACCTAAAGTATTACGATGGCAGAGATAAAGACAACCTTTTCCCCAAAGTGCTAGCTCAAAAACTGGGTTACCCCAATTATGAGTCAACCCTTTATGCTGAGGGTGGTAATTTGGTTACAGATGGGTTTGGTAAATTATTTTACAGCCGCATGGTTACCGATTTTAATACAGCCAGTGGGGTTCATTTCCCAAAGTGGAGTTTTAACCAAACCACAGATACCATCAAAAATTTATTTAATATCACACAACCCATCAACCTGCCTTCATTGAAATGTGATGGAGGCACTGAGCATATTGATTTATACATGAAACTGATTGATGAGCAAACCATGATTGTGGCTCAGTATCCGTCTCAGGTAACCGCGGTTGACAGGCAAACCATTGAAGACAATTATCAAACCATTGCTGCCATGAAAAGCACGTATAACAGGCCTTTTCGTATTTACCGCATCCCCATGCCTACCAATGATGACGGCACTTATGCCACCACCTGCGAAAAAATAGATTCAGATGCCAGAACATTCATCAATGGCATTACCGCCAATACCATATTTATTTATCCGTCATACTCAGATGATATTGATGGCAACAAAGTGCAAACCGATTCGGTTACGCGTTTATTTCAAAAGCTCATGCCGGGCTATAAAATTATTCCTATCGATTCTAGGGCAATGACTACCGGTGGAGGTGCCATTCACTGCATCACTCAACAAATACCGGTTGAAAACCCTGTGCACTTTTGGCACCCAAGCATTGATGGATTGCAACCTATTCAATCTTCTTACCATATTGTTTCTAAAATCACCAACAAAAGCGGAATCAAAAAAGCAGTTTGTAAGTGGCGTAAAAAGATGGATGCAGGCTGGAGTGTGGTAAACCTTACCGATAGTGCCGGATATTTTGTGGGCGATATTCAACCCGGTCCGCTTACACCCAATGACTGGTTTATTTATTTTCTTGATGTGGAAACCAATAATGGCAAACGCGCAGCAAAACCCATTACCGGTCCTGAGGGATATTATCAGGTATATTTTACGCCCAACCCTGATACACTTACACTGGGTATTGAATCTTTACGCATAACACCCAAAAACCATTTATTTGCCGCTTATCCAAACCCTGCCCAGCAAAAGGTTTATATCCCTTTTAATTTGTTGCAGCAAGCAGAAGTTACCTGCGAAATTCAGGATATAACAGGTAAGAAAATAGCCGTATTTGCCGAAAACATTCATGCAGGCATGCACCAGCGTGAGTTTAATGTGGCCGAATGGCCTGCAGGTATTTATTTTTATACCCTTTACATCAATGGCGAAAAACTGGATACGCGCAAGCTGTCTGTTTTGAAATAAACACATTCATTCCAACGATAAGAGCAACAGCTTTACCATTTAGGTAAGGCTGTTTGTTTTATCGGCTTATTTTAAGCAAATTCACACCGTAAATATTTTGTATGATTAAAATTTTAGTTTCTGTTTTATCTCTGGGTTTGTTTTTTCAAACAGCTTGTGCCGGCAATGCCGATAGTACATCGGTAAAACTTCTTAAACCTGAGCCGCAACATGGCACTATTTTTCAAACGGTTACCCAGGCAGTAGCTTCTTATCATTTCAGTAAGCCGCAAATCAATGATGCATTCTCTGCCAAAGCTTTTGAAAACTATCTGAATAATATTGACCCAACTCGTCAGTACTTTTTGCAGAGCGATATTGATGCATTTGAAAAATATCGGTATGCCATAGATGATGCCGTTTTTTCAGGTGATGTATCTATGGCATTTGAAGTGTTTAATGTGTATCGCAAGCGTTTATACGATAGAATAGATTATGCACTGGTATTGCTTAAAAACGATTTTGATTATACCGAAAATGATTCTTTTGAAGTGCAAAGGGAAAAGGCTCCTTGGTGCAAGGATTTTAGCGAGCTTGATTTGCTGTGGAAGCATAAGATTAAATATGAATGTTTGGCCCTGCGTGCTACAGGCAAAGACTTTGCATCCTACAGTGAAACGGTTAGAAAACGCTATGAGAACCTGAAAAAGTTTGCAGATAAAACCAAAAATGAAGACGTGTTTGGTTTGTACATGAATTCACTGCTTGAGTTGGCCGATCCGCATACCAACTACTACTCACCGCGCAATGCCGAGGATTTTCAAACCAGCATGAGTTTATCTCTGGAAGGCATTGGTGCTACGCTGCAAACCGAAAATGAATACACCAAGGTTCGTGAAGTGGTAAAAGGCGGCCCAGCAGACCGCAGCAAAAAGATTTTTGCGGGCGATAAAATTATTGCCGTAGGTCAGGGTAAAGACAGTGATTTGGTAAATGTGCTCGATTGGCGCATTGATGATGTGGTATCGCTTATACGCGGCAAAAAAGGCACTACGGTTCGTTTGGAAATCATTCCGGCAAAAGATCCGGCTAAAACAAAAATTATTGAAATTGTACGAGATAAAATTGTACTGGAAGAACAATCGGCCAAAAGCAGCATTCAAACCGTTACTCGCAATGGCAAAAAAGTTAAAGTAGGGGTGGTAAACCTGCCTGCATTTTATGTTGATTTTGCTGCGGCACAGCGTGGCGACCCAAATTATAAAAGCACCACACGCGATGTAGCCAAACTGATTGCTGAATTAAAGAAAGAAAAAATTCAGGGACTTATTATTGATTTAAGAAACAATGGGGGAGGCTCTTTACAAGAAGCGGTTGACCTTACCGGACTTTTTATTAAAACAGGCCCTGTGGTGCAGGTAAAGGATGTAACCGGAAATGTAAAAACCGAAAATGATTTTAATGAAGCAGTTTTATACGATGGTCCGTTAACTGTTTTGGTAAATCGATTCAGCGCATCGGCCAGCGAAATTTTTGCCGGAGCCATTCAAGACTACGGCAGAGGTATTGTGATGGGGGAGAAGACCTTTGGAAAAGGCACTGTTCAAAATATGGTTGATCTGGATAACTTTATTCAACTGGGGGGTAAAAAAGCAGGTCAGGTAAAGCTTACCATCGCCAAGTTTTATAGGGTTACGGGCAGCAGCACACAGCACAAGGGCGTAACACCTGATATTGTGTTTCCGGGAGTATTTAGTTCTGCCAAATATGGAGAGGAGGCCAGTGAATATGCTTTACCGTGGGATCAGATAAGCAGCACCGGATTTACACAAAGCCATAACGTAGATGCCACTCGCGATAAGTTGGTAAACAAAACCCAAATGCGTTTACAAACCAACCCTGAGTATAAATATTTGCTGGAAGACATACAGTATGTGCAGCAGGAAGAGCAAAAGAAATACATGACACTAAACGAGGTACGCTATAAAGCCAATACAG
>JBIIGU010000160.1:0-3741 GCA_044236275.1 Bacteroidia bacterium
CTTTCAATAGCTAAATCCTTTTTATCGATTTTGAGTTCATTCAATACTTTCATGAAGTGTTTATCGATTTCATCCAATCTAACTTTACTCTTGTCATTCATATACTCCCTGAGTAAAATGCTCAGATATATTTCATCAGGTAGTACTTCCATCTCCGCACTACCCGAAACCTCGATAAGTTTCTCTTTAACTGTTGCAGTTTGGGCATTTACAGATACAGCTGTAATAACCAACAGAAGAAATATTACAATCGGTCTTTTCATATATTAATGCGTTTTACATATTCAAACAATAATACCAAAATTTAACGATGCAGATCAGGCAATCGCACCGCTTTTACATATCTTTTTTTGTAATAGTCATAATCCAACCTATCTATCCTAACCCCTTCACTTGTGCTGGAATGAATAAACCTCACGGCTTGTCCTTTTTCGGAAATTACGATACCAACATGCCCAATTCTTCTACTGCGTCTGTTACGTCCCCTAAACAATATCAAATCACCCTTCATTATATTTTTAAGATTAACCTCATATCCTACCAAACCCTGTCCTGCTGAAGTATGAGGTAATTTTATACCAAATTTTTTGAATACGGTAAGCGTAAAACCTGAACAATCAAACCCTTTAGCACCGGTACCTCCACGCCTGTATCTGTCGCCTAAAAAGGTGTAGGCATAATTAACCAAACTATCTATTCTTCTTGCTCTGGTTATGTTTGTTCTAAATGCATCGGAGAGTTCAGAAGAAACTTTAACAGATTCTAACGTATCGGTCAATTCATCAGACGAATCAGGAAATAGCGCTACCTGACTTGTAATTGATTGACAAGCCAACAAACAAATTAATATAAGAATTTGAGGTCTTAACTTGTTCATGCACAATTGCACAAGATATAAAATAGCCTTTAGTAGGCTAATATTTTTTTCAAACTTTTAGAAAACAGCTTAATAAGCAAGCAAATAACTTGTAAAATCAAAAAAATATATTCAAACACCAAGATAATTATCAGACGTTCTAAAAGTAAGTTAAACACAGACTTATCCCATTAAGGCACCTTCTCAAAATAAAAGATAATTTGGTCTACTCAAATTGATACAAACTTGGGGCTTCATTTTCATTTTATATATTGCCGTTAAATCTGATTATATAACCCTATGAAAAAAGTAATTTACCTCTTACTCATTCTGGCGTTGCATGCAAGTGCCCAAGAAAGATTAACCCCAGAAATGCTATGGAAATTTGGAAGAGTTTCCAACCCTCAATTAGCGCCTGATGCTAAGCAAATACTTTTTGAAGTAAAAAAATACGAGTTGGCTTCTAATAAAGGCACCAGCATTCTTTATGTGCTGCCACCTTCAGGTGGAAATCCGGTTGCAGTTACCGATGATGCTACTAATGCATTTAACGCAAAGTGGAGACCTGATGGAAAGAAAATAACTTTTCTTTCATCTGCAGACGGCAGTATACAGTTGTATGAAATTAATCCCGATGGAACTGGTAAGAAGCAAATTACTTCTGTTAACGGAGGAATTAGCGGCTACAAATATTCTCCTACACTTTCACATATTGCTTACACTGCAGATGTAAAACTGGATCGCACTGCAGCAGAGATGTACGGTGATTTACCCGAAACAAAAGGGCGCATCATTGAAGGGCTTTTCTACAGACACTGGGATAGCTGGCATGATTATGCGTACAGCCATGTATTTTTGGCAGGCTATTCTGACGGACAATTAACTGGTGAGGCATCAGATATTATGAAAGATGAAAAATATGATGCGCCATTGCAACCAAGTGGAGGAGATGAACAGTTTAACTGGAGTCCGGATGGTAAAAAACTGGCATATACCAGCCGGAAGCTTAGCGGAACTCAAGAGGCACTGAGTACCAACAGTGATATTTATGTATTTTACTTAGAAACAAAAAATACAATTAACGTAACTGAAAACAACGCAGGATATGATACAGAACCTGCATTCTCACCAGATGGAAAAAAATTAGCATGGCTAAGTATGCGAAGAATAAGCAATGAAGCTGATAAAAACAGACTCATGGTTTACCAATTTGAAAACAGAAACACAACTGAGATAACTGAAAAATTTGACTACCCTGTTGAACAGTTTGAGTGGATTGGAAATGCTCTGGTTGATCAGAAAATATACTTCATTGCACAATATCAAGGTACGCGTAATGTATTTATGAGCGAGGAGAAAGTTAAGAAAACAGGGGCAACTTATTCGGCAGTTGAGCCAGTAACAACTGGTGATCATGACTACCTGAGCATCTCCGCAAAATCTCCTGATAAGAAAACTTTCGTATTGGTAGGAGCCAAACAAAATATGAGTACGCCAACGGAATTATTTAATATTTCAGCTAAAGGCACAGAAACCCAAATTACCTTTACCAATAAAGCACTTACCGATAATATCACCTGGGGCAAGGTGGAAAAACGAATGATTACAACCACAGATGGCAAACAAATGCTTACTTGGGTAATCCTTCCTCCAAACTTTAATCCTCAAAAAAGATATCCAACCCTACTCTATTGTCAGGGAGGGCCACAAAGTATGGTAAGTCAGTTTTTTAGCTACCGGTGGAATTTTCAACTTATGGCTAACAACGGCTATATTGTGGTTGCACCAAACAGAAGAGGCGTTACAGGATTTGGCCAAGAGTGGACAGATGCCATTATTGGTGACTATGGCGGACAATGTATGCGTGATTATTTAAGCGCTATTGATGAGGTATCGAAAGAAAGTTGGGTTGCCAAAGATAAGCGCGCAGCAGTTGGTGCAAGTTTTGGCGGTTATTCAGTGTATTGGCTGGCAGGTAATCATCAAAAAAGATTTAAAACATTCATTGCTCATTGCGGCATGTTTAATACCGAAAGCTGGTATGGTAGCACAGAGGAAATGTGGTTTGCCAATAACGATAATAAAGGTGCATATTGGAGCACCCCAAGACCAAAAAACTTTGATCAGTCGCCACACAAATTCGTTCAAAACTGGGACTCTCCTATTCTAGTAATTCATAATGAAAAAGATTACCGTGTGCCTATTACCCAAGGAATGGAAGCTTTTACTGCTGCACAGCTCAAGGGATTACAAAGCCGTTTCCTTTATTTCCCTGACGAAAACCATTGGGTAACCAAGCCACAAAACTCTGTTTTGTGGCAAAGGGTTTACTTTGAATGGTTGGACAATTGGTTGAAATAGATACACCTATTTTAAGCCGAAATTTAGCTGAGTTAGTATGCTAAATTATTACGCGGAATAAAAGGAATAGGCCACCTGCCAGTAAAATGGTAACAGGTAACGTAAGTGCCCAAGCAATAAAAATACTCTTAATGGTGTTTTTCTGTAAATTCTTTATTCCCCTGCTGGCAACCATGCTTCCAGCAATTCCGGAAGACAATACCTGTGTGGTGCTTACCGGCAACCCAAGCCATGTGGAGAGGCCTATGGTGCTGGCTGCAACAACCTCGGATGATGCGCCCTGAGCATAGGTCAGATGTTGTTTACCAATTTTTTCACCAATTGTTTTAACAATCCGCTTCCAACCTATCATGGTTCCCAAACCCAATGAAAGAGAAATTAGAAGTATAATCCAGTAAGGAGCATAATCTGTTAATGATTTGAGTGAAGCAATATCACCCTGCAATTTTTTCTTATCCATTGCACTTAAATTTAGATAATCACTTTCAAGTAACTTCTTACTTGATTTACCAATAAGAATGGCG
>JBIIGU010000161.1:0-3740 GCA_044236275.1 Bacteroidia bacterium
TCAAATAAGGAATAGTATACCCGTAATTGCAAATAAAAACTCACAATAGCAAACCTGCAATAAGAAAATAACCAATAAGCTAACCCGCACACTTTATTCGGCCACCTGTTTTGAAAGCTTTCTCAAAATGCGGTTCGTCTAAACTGCTTACCATTACACCTTTCTTGCTAGAGGTATGTGCAAATTTTCCATTCGTTAAATAAATGCCAACGTGGTCAATCTTACTGCCCTTGTTCATCGTAAAGAAAACCAAATCGCCTTCTTTTAATCTTTCTCTGTCAATTTGTTTGATTACTTCCATCAAACCCTTCGTGTCACGGGGAGTTTCGCAACCGTAGGCTTCTTTATAAACCCTATTCACAAAGCAAGAGCAATCAATGCCACTTTTTTCGCATGCACCTAATTTGTGCGGGGTACCATACCATGCATCAATGGCCATGTAAAGTTTGTAGTTGGTTTCTCTGTCGAATACAACACCATATTTATTTTCAAAATAAGTCTTTTTCTCTGCCTTATCTCTAGTGCTTAAACCATGCGTTGCATGCTTTTTGCTCCGGCATGATGCCAGCATCATAACAAAGGCAATTGCAACGATGAATAGTTTTTTCACGCAGTGAAGTTAGTGCAGAGAATTATATTGGCATGCACAAGTGCACAATGTTGGTTTGGTTTATCGTATATCAAATACTACATTAAAGGCAGGAGGTTGCTTGTGGTTTATATGGTTAACATTTCCTCAAAAAAGCTATTTTCGCCCATCTAATTAACCAAAATATGAGCACATACGAAACCATCTTGCTGGATATAAAAGATGGCATTGCCACCCTTACGCTTAACCGACCTGATGTGTTTAATGCATTTAATGAGCAGCAAAGTTTTGATGTGATAGATGCGTTGAAGAAAATAGAAAAAGACAAAAGCGTTCGCGTGCTGATACTAACGGGTGCCGGCAAAGCCTTTTGCTCTGGCCAGGATTTAAAATCTATTGCAGGCGCTAAAAACAGGTCGTTAAGTGATTCCTTATACAAACGCTATAATCCGATGATTAGAGCCATGCGCAACCTGCCTATTCCCATTATATGCAAGTTAAATGGTGTTGCAGCAGGTGCAGGTTGTTCAATGGCCTTGGCATCTGATTTTATTATAGCCTCTGAACAAGCTAGCCTTATTGAAGTATTTATAAATGTAGGGTTGGTTTTAGATTCCGGATCATCTTACTTTCTGCCACGTTTGGTTGGCTCTGCCCGGGCGTTTGAATTGAGTACCATGGGCTCAAAAGTAAGCGCACAGCAAGCATTACAATGGGGTATGGTGAACCGTGTGGTGGCACCCGAAAAACTGGATGAGGAAACCATGAATATTGCATTGTATTATGCAAAAGCGCCAACCAAAGCTATTGCCCTCATGAAAAAAATGCTTAATAAATCCTTTAACAGCGATTTGGATACCATGCTTGAGTATGAAGCCTATTGCCAGGAAATTGCAGGCCGCAGCAATGACTACAAAGAAGGTGTTACGGCATTTAATGAAAAAAGAAAGCCTGAGTTTAAAGGCAACTAATCCAAACCTGACCATTCTCATTTTTTTTAATTGTGTGTATCGGTAAATTAAATTGTACCAAAATTCACCGCTATGAGCATTTCTTTATCGCGTATTATGGTTCCGGTTGATGGATCACCGCAATCTATTGTTGCCTTCAGAGCAGCCACTCATTTTGCTAAAAAACTAAATGCACAACTTACTGCCCTGCACATTCATGAAAATAACAAAACAGCCGGTGAGCTCCGCCAAACACTGCGTGCAGAAAATGCAGGAGTGGATTTTCATTATTTGCATAGGGAGGGTGCCGTTTACAAAGAAATTATAGCCGCCTCAAAAGAATCGGACACTGAACTGATTGTAATGGGCACACATGGGGTTTCGGGCTTTGAGGAGTTTTGGATGGGCAGCAATGCCTACAAAGTAGTAAACAGCTCAACCTGCCCTGTCCTTACCATGAGAGAAGATGCGGGTATCAACCAGTTTAAATCCATTGTTTTGCCCATTGATACTTCTTTTGAGTCTAGGCAAAAGGTGCCCTATGCTATAAAACTGGCAGAGGTGTTTGGGGCAACTGTACACCTGCTTGGTGTTTCAACCGATAACAACAAAGAAGCAGAATACAAAGTGAACGCCTACCTGCGGCAAACCATTGACAAATTGAATGAGCATCACATCAATTCAACCCATGAAAAGCGCTTGGGAGGCAACATAACCAACCAAACCATTCGTTTTGCACAGGAAAAACAAGCTGATTTAATTGTAATTATGACAGAGCAGGAACTTCAGATTGGCTCCTTCTTTTTAGGCAAATACGCTCAGCAGATGGTTAACCACTCAAATATTCCGGTGCTTAGCATTCCGCCACGTGAGGATTTAATGGTTACAGAAGCTCGCTTATAAAAACAGGCTTTATTTCGGGTTTTTAAACCAAAACCTTATTTTTACCGTTTATTAGGCTATCTGCAGATATTGAATAAATCTGTCGGTGGCTAAACTTTTAACTTAAAGTGCTGTTTTTAACGTATGATGGAAATTAAACCGGGAGAACTGCTAAGCCCCATTCATTACCCTGCTGATTTACGCAAAGTAAAGGAAGAGGACTTGGTGAAGGTATGTGCCGAGTTAAGGCAATATATCATTGATATGGTCTCTGTATACGGGGGTCACTTCGGAGCGAGTTTGGGTGTGGTTGAACTAACCGTAGCCTTGCACTATGCTTTTAATACGCCTTATGATCAGCTGGTTTGGGATGTAGGCCATCAGGCTTATGGCCATAAAATACTTACCGGCAGAAGAGATGTTTTCCATACAAATAGGGTTTACAAAGGTATTTCGGGTTTTCCAAAACGCAGCGAAAGCGAGTATGATACTTTTGGTGTGGGTCACTCATCCACTTCTATTTCAGCTGCATTAGGCATGGCTGTTGCTTCCAGGCTTAAAGGAGAAACAGACCGCCAGCATATTGCTGTTATTGGCGATGGTGCCATGACCGCAGGACTTGCATTTGAGGGCCTGAACCATGCAGGAGTAGAAGATTCTAACCTGATTGTGGTGCTCAATGACAATTGCATGAGTATAGACCCGAATGTGGGCGCACTCAAAGAATATCTAACAGACATTACAACCTCTCCTACCTACAATAAATTTAAAGATGATGTTTGGAAGGCGCTTGATCGTCTGAACAAAATCGGTCATATTTCTCAAGATATAATTTCAAAAGTTCACGATACCATAAAATCCGGAGTGCTGAAGCATAGCAATATGTTTGAATCATTGCGTTTTCGCTATTTCGGACCAATTGACGGGCATGATGTGAACCACATGGTTAAAGTACTGAACGACCTGAAAAAAATACCAGGGCCAAAATTGTTGCATTGCGTTACCGTTAAGGGTAAAGGCTATGCCTTGGCAGAAAAAGACCAAACCAAATGGCATGCTCCCGGGTTATTTGATAAAGTAACCGGAGAAATTTTTAAATCCGTATCTGATAAACCACAGCCACCAAAATATCAGGATGTTTTTGGCCACACACTGGTTGAACTGGCAGAAAAAAATGAAAAAGTTGTTGGTATTACCCCTGCCATGCCTTCTGGTTCTTCTATGAATATCATGATGAAGGCCATGCCCAAAAGAGCTTTTGATGTGGGCATTGCAGAGCAGCATGCCGTAACTTTTAGCGCAGGACTGTCAACGCAGGG
>JBIIGU010000162.1:0-3738 GCA_044236275.1 Bacteroidia bacterium
ACATTTGCCTATGCACAACAAATACTGGCACTAGTTGCAGCAGCCACTATAATTCTTGGCAATGCAGTTGCATTAAGTCAGCAAAACGTAAAGCGCCTGCTGGCCTATTCGGGTATTTCGCACGCAGGTTATATGCTGCTTACACTGTTAAGCATTAATAGTGGCAATGCAGCAGCATTGTTTTTTTATAGCACCACCTATGCACTGGCCACACTTGGTATTTTTGCATTGGCCATTCCGGTATTTGCAGCCATGCGCAGTGAGCAGGTAGATGCCTTTAATGGACTTGGCAAAAAACATCCACTCATGGCAGCCATGCTCACCATAGGTATGCTCTCACTTGCAGGCATACCACCATTTGCAGGTTTCTTAGGCAAATACTATATTTTTTCAGAGGCCATTATCAGCGGACAGGTAACTCTTTCGTTTATCGCTATCATAAACTCTATAATTGGGGTGTATTATTACTTCAAAATTATTTTGGCCATGTATACCAAACCCGCTAATGATAACATTCCCGAACCAACGCCTGCATTTTGGCTGGTTGCAGGAGTGTGCGTAGTAGGTGGCATCATATTGGGCATTTTTCCCAATGCGCTTATTACTTTACTGCAATAATAACAAGGAACTACTTCCCCTTACCAATAACCAAATATCTGCAGATTCTTAAACAACTCACTAAGCTATGAGTAACTTTATGAGCTAACTAATTATTATTAAGAACAAAGCTTCGTTTCAATATGCATGTAAACGTTCTTCAGATAATAGCAAATATGAGTTTTTAAAAAGATTATCAAAGCGCAATCAAAAACTTGTTCGTTGATCCTATTGTCTCACTTTCCTTAGAAAATATTATCAGATATATGGTTGTAAATATTCATTGCATCATAAAAACAACCAATCCATTTCTGCCTGTATAATAAGGTTGCTTACAATAGAAAGTAGTAATGTCCGTTTAAGCGGGTATAATTACCTTTAAGATAAATTTTTAGGGCTTAGAAACCATTTATCACACTTTTTGTTTACTTTGCATTAAACAAACGCCCACATGTTAGTGACCCTACGTCAGCTTCAATACGTGATAGCAGTGGCAGAAACAGGAAGTTTCTCCAAAGCGGCCGAACTATGCCATGCCGAGCAAAGCACCATTAGCCAGCAAGTAAAAACCATGGAAGAAAAGTTGGGTGTACAAATATTCGATAGACAATCCTTACCCGTTCGTATTACCCGAGATGGAGAAGAAATTATATCTAAGGCCCGCTATATTATTGATAAAGTTGAGGAGCTGATTTTACCGTTTAAAGCAAAACCCAACAGATTCGCTCCTGCTGATGAGCCTGCAAAATTAGCCTGAGCTATTTCTTTTTCTTTTCCTTGTCTTTAAAATAACCCCGCAATAAGGTAGTAGATTTCAAAGCCTCCATATTCTGATTAAAATTATCTGCCCCTTGTTTAATGTGCTCTATTGACAGTTTCAAATCATTGCGCATTGCTGTCTCTTTTACAAGGGTCCAGAATGTGCCTTTTCCATCATCTATTTTAGAAACCACAGCATCTAGTTCATTTGCAATGCGATTCGCCTTATCGGTGGTGTTGCGCAGTGAAGCCATGGTTTGCTGAAGGTTTGCGTAAAATGTGGTATCATTAACCATTGCGCCCAGCATGCCTTGCCCGGTCTTTACCTTATAAGCCATGCCATTCAGATTATTAGCCAATTGCAAAGCCTCGGTGCTTGCCAACTGAACATTTTGCATTACCATATCAAGTTGTTTAGATAGTGCAGTATCGGTAAGTAATTTCCACAAGGTGCCCCTGCTATTGCCAATTTCATCCGTAATATTTTTTAAATTAAAAGCAATCATGGAAACATATTCATTGGTTCGGTTAAGGGTACGCAGCATTTCATCAGTCTCTACAGGCTGCAGAGATAGCAATGTGTCACCGGATTCCAGTTTTGCTGCTACCTGACCGGTATTGATAAGGTTTACCAGTTTATTACCCATAAGTCCATCTGTGCCTATGCTGGCAATTGCATCCTTTCTAATAAACTTGCTGTATTTATCCTTTATTACCAGCAACACACTTACTGAGGTATCACCCGTTATTTCAACCCGATGAACGGTTCCTACATCAGTTCCTGCAAAGCGCACATTGCTGCCTGAGTGCAATCCGCTAACATTATTAAACAATACAACCACTTTAAAATTGCTGCCAAAAATATTTTGATTGCTACCAATTAAGTAAAGTGCCAAACTCATTAGAACCAGGGCACTGATAATAAATAAGCCCAAAAGTAAGTGTCGTGTTTGTTGTGCTGCCATAATTATTCAAAAAATGAATGTACAAGTGAATCCATATTCTTGCTAAGGCTATCATAACTGCCCGTTGCGTAATTAATGCCATTAATAAGTGCCATCATTCGATTGGCCGTAATTTTTGCGCAAGACATATCGTGTGTAATAATAATGGCTGACATATGATAGCTATTTTGTAAATCTACAATAAGCCTGCTAATCTCCCTTGATGTAACGGGGTCCAAACCGGTGGTTGGCTCATCATATAAAATTATTTCCGGTTTCATAATAATGGTTCGGGCAAGTGCCACCCGTTTTTTCATGCCGCCAGAAAGTTCTGAAGGCATGAGCTTTCCTGTATGTTTCAATCCCACATTATCCAGAGCCTCCTCAATGAGCTTGTTTAATTCCGCACCTTGTATTCTTTTATTTAACCTTTTCATGGCAAAACCCATGTTTTCTTCCACTGTCATAGAATCATACAAGGCACTACCCTGAAATAAAAATCCAATTTTGGTGCGTAAGGCATCTAGCTGCTTTTCAGTTAATGCTTCTATTTTATGATTGAGCACTTCAATGCTGCCACTGTCATAATTTATGAGCCTTACCAGGCATTTAATTAATACAGATTTGCCGCTACCGGATTTACCAAGAACCACCAAATTTTCGCCTCTATACAACTCAAGAGATACCCCTTGCAACACCTTATTGCTGCCAAATGATTTATGTACATTACTCATTTTAACCAGTATTTCTGAATTGTTTATCATATCTGGCCTGTTAAATAAAACCCAACATTTGTGAAATTTGAACAGCAAGAAGATCAATTACAAAAACCAGCAATGAAGCAAGCACCACAGCACTATTTGCAGCCTGCCCCACTCCTTCTGTTCCCTTCTCGGCAGTAAAGCCTTTGTAGCAACCAATTAAGCCAATAATAAATCCAAAGAAATAAGATTTAAGAATAGAAGGAATCAAATCGCCAAAAGCTACGTTGGCAAATACCTTTTTAAAAAACAAATCAAAGGTTACTGTTCCGTTTATGTTTACTGCAATCCATGATCCAGTAAGTGCAATGGCATCACCCAAAATTACCAGCAAGGGCAACATAAGCGTGCATGCCCATACACGGGTAGAAACCAAGTAACGCATAGGGTTAACTGCGGAGACTTCCATCGCATCAATTTGCTCGGTTACCTTCATGGAACCCAACTCAGCACCTATGCTGGAGCCAACCTTACCTGCACAAATAAGCGCGGTAAGCACTGGGCCAATTTCTCTTACAATGGAGATTCCAACCATAGCCGGCAACCAAGATTCTGCTCCAAACAACTGCAAAGTTGGTCTTGACTGCATGGTAAGCACCAGTCCTATAATAAAAGCGGTGGTGCCTACCAGTGGTAATGATTTGTTGCCAATAACGAAGCATTGTCTAAGCAACTCC
>JBIIGU010000164.1:0-3720 GCA_044236275.1 Bacteroidia bacterium
CGCATGCGCAAAACTGAACCTGAAAAATATGTAAACTTATCACTGGATACTATGGCTCATCATGTAAAATTGATGATAGGATTACAAAAACGAGGTGCCATTGTTTTTGATTATGGAAATAATTTACGCGGACAGGCCAAAGACCAACGCCATGTAGAAAATGCTTTTGCATTTCCTGGTTTCGTTCCTGCATACATACGTCCGCTTTTTTGCGAAGGCAAAGGCCCATTCCGTTGGGTGGCTCTAAGTGGTGATCCGAATGATATATATGTGACAGATCAGGTGATGAGAGAGTTGTTTCCTGAAAATAAATCGTTGCATCGTTGGTTAGATATGGCGCAAGAACGTATTGCCTTCCAAGGTTTGCCTGCACGTATTTGCTGGATAGGGCAGGGCGATAGGGAAAAGGCTGCGCTGGCATTTAATGAATTGGTGCGCACAGGAAAAGTAAAAGGCCCTATTGTAATTGGTCGTGACCATTTAGATACAGGTTCGGTAGCTTCGCCAAACAGAGAAACAGAAGCCATGAAAGATGGCAGTGATGCAGTAGCTGATTGGCCAATTTTAAATGCATTAATCAATACTGCCGGTGGTGCAAGTTGGGTTAGTGTACATCATGGTGGTGGAGTAGGAATGGGCTACAGCATACATGCCGGTATGGTGATAGTGGCAGATGGAACTGAAGATGCAGCATGCAGATTAAAACGTGTATTGCACAATGACCCCGCTATGGGTGTTATACGGCATGCTGATGCAGGTTATGATATTGCGATTGATACCGCACGCAAACACAGGCTTGATATCAAAGAGCGATTGAACAAAAAAGTTTCAGCACAGCAATAACGCAACAGGCAATATTCTCAAGGGTATTGCCTGTTTTTATTTTAACCTGTCATTATTTATGTGTGGCCGTTTTAATCAGGATTCAATAACCTACAATGGAGCTTTTACCGATAGGCATCTAACAGCTCATGAATTTAATAAGGCTCAGGCTGCAAACCTGGCTCCGGGTATGTTGGCCATTGCATTAAGTGCAGAAGGCTACATTCTTGCAGAGTTTGGTTTCAGGCCGGTTTGGGATATAAAAAAACTATTTATCAATGCACGTGCAGAAGGCAGGGGCAATGAGCAAAATAACAGAGAAGGTTGGGAGATAGGTATACATCAAATGCCGGCATATAAACATGCTTTTCTTCATTCACGTTTGGCCATTCCTGTTAATTCATTTATTGAAGGGCCGGAAAAAGAAAAACTCAGTAAACCTTTTTTAATTCATAAAGAGTCTATGGCTACTTTTTATCTGGGAGCCATTGCATCCGCATACACCAACGCACTTGGTAAAATATGTATAAGCTTTGCCATTATTACTACACCGGCTTTTGAAATGTGTGCTGCCATTGGGCATCATCGTGCACCTGTGATTGTACCTGATGCTGTCTTAGATGATTGGCTTAATGTAAATACCACATTTGAAACGTTGGTTCAATTATTAAAATCTAACAGGCATCAAGCAGATTTTTGTGCCACACCGCTACATGCCACACTTGTAAAATCAGGTAAATTACATGAGCCTGATGTGTTGCAACCTGCAGGAGATACCCTTTATGTATAATCAGTTAGCCAATTAATGTTGCATCCATAAATACCTGCACCGGTTTTTGAATTATCTGAAAGTCAGATAAATGATATATATGTATTTCAAATTATATATTAAATTGCAATCTGTACATTGCAAAATATTTATAAATATGTTTAATATATATATCGATTATTATAAATATTGATATATTTGCATGACAAATAAAATAAAATGGAAACCCTTTTAGACGCACATAACCGGCAATTGAACCAGTTGGAAATTAGGTTTAGACGAAACCTGAATATTGACTGGAACGACCGACTAATTGGACTTACCGGTGCACGCGGAGTGGGTAAAACTACTTTTTTGCTAACCTACATCAAAGAGCAATTAAACAATTCGCCTCAGGCATTATATGCCAGTATGGATGATTTATATTTTAGCGAAGTGCCATTGGTTGAGTTTGCGGATGAGTGGGTAAAAAAAGGCGGAACGCATTTGTTTCTGGATGAAATACACAAATACCCTAATTGGTCGCAGGAATTAAAAAACATTTACGACCGATATAAAAAGCTGAAAGTGGTGTTTACCGGATCATCTGTATTGCATATACAAAGCGGTAACGCAGATTTGAGTCGCAGGGCTGTGGTATACAATATGGAAGGACTTTCGTTCAGAGAGTTTTTGAATATAGAAGCCGGAACAACCTTTGAAAAGATAACATTGGAGGAGCTTGTAAAAAATCACCTATCAATTGCCAAAGAAATTGTGGCCAAGGTGAAACCATTCGCATACTTTGATAATTATTTAAAATACGGTTATTACCCGTATTATCTGGAAAGTACTTCTACCTATCATCGTAAACTGTTAAATACCATTAACCTAATGCTGGAAGTGGATTTACCTTATTTACGACATGTAGACGTAAAGTATATTCATAAACTAAAAAAATTGTTGTATGTGCTTTCTCAATCGGTTCCGTTTCAGCCCAATGTTACACAACTAGCGGCTGATATTGAAACATCACGCAATACAGTAATGCTGTATTTAAATTATCTGGAAGAATCCAAATTACTGAATTTGCTGCGCAGCAAAGCCAGCAGTGATGCCCTATTGGCCAAACCGGAAAAGGTTTACCTGCACCATCCTAATTTATTGCATGCCATAGGAAGTGTGGCGCTGAACAAAGGCAATGAACGCGAAACGTTCTTTTACAACCAAGTAAACAACGTGTGTAAGGTAGCTTACAGCCCTCAAGGCGATTTTCTGGTTGAAGGTAAATACACATTTGAAGTAGGCGGAAAAACCAAAAGCAAAAAACAAATCAAAGCAGTTAAAAACAGTTATGTAGCCGCTGATATGCTGGAATACGGATTTGAAAATAAAATTCCGCTGTGGCTGTTTGGTTTTTTATACTGATGAACACTTTTATATAACAGCCGCAGGTATAAACCTGTGGCTGTTATTGTTTTTACATATTTCTTCTATACTGCCCGCCAACCTCAAACAAGGCATGTGTAATTTGTCCCAGTGAGCAATATTTTACGGTTTCCATCAACTCGGCAAAAATGTTTTGGTTGTGGATGGCTACTTGCTGCAAACGGTACAGCATCTCCTTGCCTTTCTCGGCATTGCCTTTTTTCAGCTCGTTCAGCATGGTTATCTGGTATTCTTTTTCTTCGGTGGTTGAACGGATAACTTCTGCCGGCACAATGGTTGGCGAACCTTTGCTGCTTAAGAATGTATTTACACCAATAATTGGATACTCGCCCGTGTGCTTTTGCATTTCGTAATACATACTTTCTTCCTGTATTTTGTTGCGCTGATACATGGTTTCCATAGCACCCAATACTCCGCCACGTTCTGTAATGCGGTCAAATTCGGTAAGCACGGCCTCTTCTACCAAATCGGTCACTTCTTCAATAATGAATGAACCTTGTAACGGATTTTCATTTTTTGCCAAGCCCAACTCACGGTTGATGATAAGTTGAATAGCCATGGCGCGTCTTACGCTTTCTTCGGTTGGTGTGGTTATGGCTTCGTCATACGCATTGGTATGAAGCGAATTGCAATTGTCGTAAATCGCATATAAGGCTTGCAGTGTGGTGCGTATATCGTTAAAATCAATTTCCTGTGCGTGT
>JBIIGU010000210.1:0-3299 GCA_044236275.1 Bacteroidia bacterium
ACACTAAAAACGTTTAAAATAGACTCTAACGTTGCTGAAAGCAAATTGCGCATTATGGTAACAGGACATGGAGGAGAGCAAAATGAAAATTGTGCCGAATTTTGCAAGAAAAACTACTACCTGAAAATAAATAATAACGCACCTATTACACAGTCTGTGTGGAGAGACAATTGTGGTTCTAATCCTATCATTAATCAGGGCGGCACTTGGATTTATGACCGCTCCAACTGGTGTCCGGGTGAGCTAATTGAGCCGTTTGAGTATACACTAACCGCTAAAGCAAACGATAGCCTTAAATTAGAACTTGATATGGATGATTTTATTGCAAATGGCAGCGCAGGTTACGGTTATGAGGCTTACTTGGTTTATTACAAATCAAACCAGCGTGCGCTGGATGCAGGCATTGAGGAAATAATGGCTCCAACCAATAATTTCTGGCATAGCAAATATAACCCGGCATGCGATCATGGCAGGGTGCGTATTAAAAATTTCGGGAAAGAAACCATCAACTATGTGCGCTTTAAATTCAAAGCAGGCAATGCCCCAGTGCAAACAGGCGAATTTTTTACCACATTGCTTCCTAATGAAAGTGTGGAAGCTCCACTTTATTATATAAACTGGCAGGGCGATCTTAGCAATAAAACATTTGAGACATGGATTGATGCAGTGAATTGGAAACCTGATACCTATACCGATAATAATACATTGAAAAGTACTTTCAATATCACCCAAACTATCCCTCTTAGATTTGTGGTGGAAACAAGAACCAATCAGCGGCCAACAGATAATGACTATACCATTACCGATACCGAAGGTCGGGTTAAATTCAGCAAAGCGTTTACCCAGCCAAATACCACACACTATGACACAGTGAACTTAGGCTACGGTTGCTACACCTTTAAGTTTAATGATAAAGGAGGTAATGGATTGAGTTTCTGGAACCCACCGGTTGAAGGTGCAGGTTATGTTAGATTCATGAATGCCTATGAATTTGGATTGCTAAAAAGTTTTACGGCCGACTTTGGCAACTTCACCCAATTTAACTTCACTACAGGTTCACCTGTTGGCCAAAATGATTTACCATCATTCAAACCTTCTTTTAATATTTATCCTCAACCTGCTTCTGAAATGATTCAATTTCAAATTGAACACATCTATCCTGTTTCTATTGAGTTAATAGATCTGCACGGACGTGTGGTGAAAAGTTATACAGCAGATGAAATCGCAAGACAGCAACTCCCTATACGAGGCATGCAGCAAGGAATATATTTGCTTCAGCTTAAAGGCGCAAAAGACGAGTTACTGATTAAAAAGGTTGTGATTGAGTAGTATACTCTTAATTAAATGTATATCTGAACCCGGCAAAAAAGCGTATTCCCTGAAGTGGAGCAAAGTTATAACTCGGGTCAAATCGATATCCATTGGGATTACTTACCGGGTCGTCTGCTGTTTTATCAAATGGATCAAAAGGGCGCAGGATGGGATGGTCCGGCATAAAATTTAAGATATTCTTTAAACCACCATACCACTCATAATGCTTAATAGTTTTAGTGAGTTGTATGTTTTGTAAGCTAAACCACGGAGAATACTCGCGCCTGAAATCGTTAGGTACTATAGGCAAGCGCATGGGTCCATACACTTGGCCTGTCCAATCGCAACGTAAACCCAATTTTATGAAAGTATAAGACACCTGAAAGGTACCTGAAAATCCGGGAGCATGAATCTGCTGTGAGGTTGTTAAATTGCCGTTAGCATCTTCCTCTTTTTTAAACACATTCATTAGTGTAACACCTGCATTTAATTTCAGCGGAAAGGTAAAATTCACATCTGCATTGCAAGATAAACCACGCGAGACGGCATTTCCTCTTAGGTTTGCATAAATTATTTTTGTAGGATCCTGATCATAATTAGCTAAAATACGATTGCTAAAATAGGTGTAAAATAGGGTAGCATCTAGTGTAAGAAAAGCCTTATTAAAATGTACAAGCCATTGATGATTGATGTTTACATTCCATGATTCCTCCGGTTTTAATCGCTCTGCTATTACTACATCTCTTGCTCCCGAAAGAGCCGCATGATCTTCTGTAAATAAATTAACCACACGAAAACCGTTACCTGCTGTAATACGAATAGTATGATTATCAACAGGGCTCCACTTGTAATTTATTCGTGGTGAAAAGATGTTGCCATGATTATTAAAATAATCATAGCGCATACCCAACAGTAGTTTATGTTTAACATGCAGGGAAATTTCATCCTGCACAAATAATCCTGGCAAGTATGTTATAGCAGGCTTGCTGGCACCTGCTGTAGTTTGTGTAGCTACAGAATTATCATCATAAAAAGTATGCCTGTAGGTAATGCCACTCATCAAATCATGACGCAAGCCAATTTTTTTATCCCAAAGCAATTGAGCAAACGCTACCTGCTGCTGCCCAAAGTATGGCATGGTACCATACCATGAATGCTGATAATGATAATTGTAGGATGCAGTAATCTTTAACTTCTCCTGAACAGGCAAAGCATAGGTTGCCAAAACCTCAAAACGATTGGTTTGGATAGACTCACCATAAATACTGTTGCTGCCTTTCCACTGCTTTGCCCAATTTGTTTGCCCACCCCAGCGGTCTTCATTGAAAAAACGTAAGGCCATTGATGCTTCTTTATTGTATCTGCGTTTGAACGAAAGCTTATTGAATGCGGAAAAACGCTTCTGCAAAGTAAGATCTGTAAACTGATCCTGATTTTTATCCCATACCCTATTAAAATGAAAATAATTCGCTGAGAAAAACCCGCTTACTTTTTTCGAATGATACCCAAATCCAGCGTCAAGATTCCATTCATCATAGGTAGTACCATACATATCAATGGTAAAGGGAGCTGCCTTTTCAGGTTTCTTTGTGATTACGTTGATTAAACCTGCCACTGCCTCAGAACCATATAACGTTGATGCAGGACCCTTCACTATCTCAATACGTTCTATCATTGAATTGGGAATACCTGATAAACCGTATACTGTTGACAATGCACTCACAATTGGCATCCCATCAATTAAGATCATGGTATAAGGCCCCTCCATTCCATTAATATGTATATCACCCGTATTGCAAACATTGCAATTCATGGTAGGCTGAACCCCATTAACCATGTGCAGGGCTTCAAACATATTTGAAGTAGGATTGCGCTGAAAAAATTTTGGGGAATATACTTCAACAGGTATGGGTGAATTGAGCTTATTTACCTCCTTAAGTGTGCCACTAATAACCACTTCGTTCAGGGCAGCGCTTACGGCCTTCATT
>JBIIGU010000167.1:0-3689 GCA_044236275.1 Bacteroidia bacterium
CGGAATCTGTTTGCGGTTATCGAGCATTTTAAAAACAATCTGAGATGAAATATTGTAAGGAAAATTACCAATGAGAGAGAAAGGCTCGTTTACCACTTGTTTTAAATCAAGCTTCAAAAAATCGCCTTCAATTAAATTAGGTATTAGCTGAGGGAAATGCTCCTGAAGCCATAATACCGATTCATGGTCAATATCAATAGCATGTGTTGTAAAACTATTGTCCTTGAGCAGATACTTTGTTAAAACGCCCATACCGGGACCAATCTCCAATACATGTTTACAGGAATTCTTTTCTATGAGTGCTTTTGAAATGTGATTAGCAATGCCTTCATCATTTAAAAAATGCTGCCCCAGATGTTTTTTTGGCGCAACCTTATTTTTTGTATTGTTTTTTTGCACCTTACAAATAGAAGTAAAATTGTTTATGATTCGTCAAAACTGTTTTAGATATTAAACACAGATAATCACTATTGAATTCAAATATAGCTACCTGCGCTTAAAACTGATTTTAATGCTACTGCAAGAATAGCGCCTCCATCTCAGTTTTTTTTATAGTTTTGCTCACTTAAGATTTATTTAATTATGTCGTACACACAAATTTCAACATTTACAAAAATTAATAATAGCCAGTCGGTTCTTTTTCTTGCAAACAAAAAAAGCAATTGGGATGGCGCAGGATTTGACAAACGTGAACTTGCTTATATAGATAAGAAAATAAAGGCAGACGAGAAATTTATTACGGTTAATCAGTTTAACAGACTCGTTTTTATTCAGCTAACAGAAGCCTTTGATAAAAAAAACCACTGGCAGCAATTGGAGGAGTTAAGAAATACAGGCAATAAAATTGCCGCTGCCATAAACACTCATAAATATGATGCCATTCAGCTAAGTAGTTTTGTAAATACAAAAAATGGAGAACTACTTGCTATAGCGGAGGGCTGTGCCCTGAGCAACTATCAGTTCTTAAGATATAAAAGTGATAAGAAGGACAAAAACACCTTAACAGATATCCTGCTTAATCAGACCTATGTTAAAAAGGAAGAAGCAAACGAATTGCAAATTATAACAGATGCTGTTTACAAAGCACGCAACCTGGTGAATGAGCCTCAATCTTACCTCAATGCAGTAACATTTGCGCAGGAGATGAAAGAACTTGGCAAGAAATCAGGATTTAAAGCAGAAGTATTAAACAAGAAACAAATTGAGTCCTTAAAAATGGGCGGACTCTTAGCGGTTAATATGGGAAGCCAAACTCCTCCCACTTTTACCATCATGGAGTGGAAACCTAAAAAAGCGCGCAATAAAAAGCCAATTGTTTTGGTTGGAAAAGGAGTAGTATATGATACAGGAGGTCTAAGCCTGAAACCAACTGCCAACAGCATGGATTACATGAAATGCGATATGGCTGGAGGGGCAACAGTTGCAGCAAGCATGTATGCCATAGCAAAGGCCAATTTGAATTGCCATGTAATAGGTTTGGTGCCTGCAACCGATAACAGGCCCGGAGAAAATGCATATGCCCCCGGTGATGTCATTAAAATGTATGATGGCCAAACAGTTGAAATGCTAAACAGTGATGCTGAGGGAAGAATGATTCTTGCAGACGCATTGTCTTATGCTAAAAAATATAAACCTGAACTCGTTCTTGATTTTGCTACACTAACCGGTGCCGCGGCCGCTGCTATTGGGCCATATGGCATTGTGTGTATGGGGACAGCAGATGAAAAACAAAAAGACAAATTAAAAGATAGTGGCAATAACGTTTATGAAAGACTGGTTGAGTTTCCATTTTTTGATGAGTACGCAAAACTCATTAAAAGCGATATTGCAGATATGAAAAACATTGGAGGCCCAATTGCAGGTGCAATTACCGCAGGAAAATTCTTGGAAAAATTTATTGATTACGCCTGGATGCACTTTGATATTGCAGGACCTTCCTGGAATACAGCAGCCGACAGCTACAGAAGTAAAAACGGAACAGGTGTTGGCGTGCGGCTGCTATTTGATTTCATTAAAAACTATTCAAAATAATTTTAAAGAAGAGAGATGAGTAAACTACCCATTATTGGAATAACGCTTGGAGATGTAAATGGCGTAAGCGTTGAAATAATTATAAAGACATTGCTTGATAATCGTATTACAGAATACTGCACGCCTGTGGTATATGGTTCGCCTAAGATTATTACCTACTGGAAAAAACTGATGGGTCATCATGAGTTTAATCTTTATATAGCAAAAAGTCTTGACCAAATTCATCATAAAAAATCTAATGTTTTGGTTTGTTGGGAAGATGAAGTTGAAATTAAACCCGGTGAATCAACTGAAACCGCAGGTAAATATGCATTCCGCTCCCTTGAATTGGCAACAAAGGATTTAAAAGAAAATAAAATACATGCATTGGTAACTGCCCCTTTAAACAAGCACAACGTAAATAACCAACTGCTGCCATTTAAGGGCCATACAGAGTATCTGGCTCAACAAGCAGGTACGCATGATTATATCATGATGCTCATTCATTCCGATATTAAGGTTGGCTTAGTAACTGCTCATATACCACTTAAAGATGTAGCTCAGGTTCTAAATACCGAATTGATTTTACGTAAGCTGCGCATCATGAAAAAATCACTTCAGGATGATTTCAGCATCAGCAAACCTAAGATTGCCGTGCTCGGGCTAAATCCGCATGCAGGCGACAATGGCTTATTAGGTAATGAAGATAGAGATATTATTGTTCCTGCCGTTAAAACTGCGCAAGAAGAAGGTATGGTTGTATATGGTCCTTATTCATCAGACGGTTTTTTTGGAGCCAGACAGCATCACAAGTTTGATGCCGTTTTAGCCATGTATCATGATCAGGGTTTAATTCCATTTAAATATATAGCTTTTGAAGATGGGGTAAATTATACAGCAGGTCTTCCGTTTGTGCGCACTTCACCAGACCACGGCACGGCTTATGGCATAGCAGGTAAAAATCAGGCTAGTGAAGTATCTTTCAGAAATGCCATTTATGCCGCAATAGATATTGTAAGAAGGAAAAACGATAATTTTAAACTGCAGGAGAATCCATTGCCGTTTACTCCACTTAGAAAAGAAAGATTTCGCATTGATTTCTAATCAGACTTAAAAGATGCCCAATAAGATTAAACAATATGCAACCTCAGTAAACGTATTGCTTAATTTATATCTGCTGGCTGCAATCATTGCAAGTGCTCATCTGATTTTTTTAGGAAATAAAACCTTTAATGGTCTAGATATTTATAAGCACTACAACAATTTCATCATATTCAGGCAAGCCTTTTTTCATCTTATTCATTCGCAGGATTTATATATACTATATGCTTTAGAGCAATATGATCTATTTAAATATAGTCCAACTTTTGCTCTGGCTATGGCACCATTTGCGCTTCTGCCCGATTGGGTGAGTTTAATTGTGTGGAATTGCTTTAGCAGTGTATTGCTGTTTTATGCCTTAAAGAAATTCAACTTTGTATCTGAGAAAGTGATGGTCTTTGCCCTTTGGTTTGTTTTTCAGGAAAACTTAACTGCTATTCAAAGTGCACAAACCAATAGTATCATTGCTGCACTGCTACTCCTCACATTTAATGCATTTGAAAATCAAAAAAACCATCTGGCTGCTTTGTTTATTGTAATTACCGCCTTTATAAAAATATTCGGAGTTGTTGCGTTTG
>JBIIGU010000168.1:0-3683 GCA_044236275.1 Bacteroidia bacterium
ATTTTAAGCATTGCATCTGCTTTACTATGGTTGTCTGCCAATATATTTTTGGCCTCTGTTACAATCTTTTCAGCAAAACCTTTATCCTTTAATCCCTTTGCATTTACAAGAACATTAAAGTATGCGCCCCTAACAGCCGTTTTAACACATAGCGCGCCCACACCTGCATCTGTGATAGAATTGGGGTTCCCCTTCTCAATCATCTTACCTAACATATCTAGAGAGGAATAGGCTGTCTTCATTACACGCAGCGGAACTTCGCATGCATATTTCGTTGCAGCCTCAATGGCTTCGGAACGAACTTTCTTCTCTTCTTCAGTATTTTTTGGCAAGGCAAATGCTTTCATGATTTCATTAAATGCAGCAGTATCTTCATCAACAAGTTTGAGCAGTGTATCTTTAATTTGTTGCCCGGTATGAGCCATATCACTAAAGAAAGTTATTTGTTCTTCCCATCCACGCTTACCTGCAGAAAGGTTAGCTACCATTGTGCCTAATGATGAACCCAAAGCCCCAACATAGGCGCTGATGGAACCTCCACCCGGTGCAGGACTTTCTGATGCAGTTTCATCTGCAAAAGAACGCAGATTCATACCAATCAGTTTTTCTTCTGCAATATTTTTCAATTTGTATTCAATTATTTTCCTTGCAGGGTCAAATGGCGCCAATTCATCCAATCCCATTGATTTTACTGCAATGTGTATCAGTTCCGACTCACTTACCCCAATAGAGCGATTTTGTTTTTTCAAATAATGCCTGCCTGCGTCAAGCAATGCCTCTAATGGAATAAGTCCAACCAACTCACTTCCTGTTACACGTAAACCTCTGCTCTCGGCACTCTTACAAACTTCATCAAAAGCTTGATGAACTGAGGTAACTTTATAGTTAATCAGATTCATTGAAATTTGAGCAATATTATACTCCTCAATAAACCAACCAATCGCTTTTACTGCTTTTAATGTCCCCGGTATACGAACGTCATTTCCATTTTCATCTTTAACAACCTTTCCTGTTATTGGATTGCCTTCTCGTTTTACGCGTCCTGCCTCTCTAACATCAAAGGCAACAGAATTTGCCAGTCGTACTGATTTTGTATTTAAATTCACGTTGTAGGCAATCAGGAAATCTCTAGCTCCAATAACGGTTGCTCCCGCTCTTTCATTCATTACATCCGGACCGAAATCAGGCTTCCATTCAGGTAATTTGATTTTATCAAAAAAACCTTCGTATTCACCTGCACGAATAACAGATAGATTTTTACGCGCATCATTAGGTTGGGCATACTCATATAAATAAACAGGTATATTAAGTTGTGAGCCCACTCTTGCTGCAAGCTTATTTGCATAGGCTGCTGTTTCTTCCATGCTAATACCTGAAACGGGAATAAGCGGACAAACATCTGTAGCTCCCATGCGTGGGTGTTCACCTTTGTGCTTGCTCATATCAATGAGCTCTGATGCTTTTTTAATGGCTTGGTACGCTGCCTCAATTACCGAATCCGGATTCCCGACAAAAGTAACAACTGTTCTATTGGTGGCCTTACCCGGATCCACATCCAGAAGCATTACACCTTCTACTGCTTCAATTGCATCAGTTATTTGTTTGATAATATTTTTATCTGCACCCTCACTAAAATTAGGCACACACTCAATTAATGCATTTGTATTCATACCAATTAAAATTAACGATTGCGAAAGTACAAAAAACAATGCCCCGTGCAAATTTGCACGGGGCATTGTTAAATAAAACGGGCTAGAAATTATTTATCTGATTTCACCATTTTCACTACCATATTCTCTCCGCCAACTGATACACGCATAAAGTAAACGCCTTGTTTCAAACTCTCCATGTTTTGCAGATTAATTGCATTATTTCCTGCAACTACCTCATGCACCTCATTTAAAACCACACGCCCCTGAACATCGCTAATGGTAATATGGGCAGCTCCATTAAACAATGTGCTTAATTGAACCTGAGCATTTACTGAAAATGGATTAGGAGAAACCGATACGCCATTAAGCACCGCATTACCGGATTGAACGCGCACCATATCTGAGTAGGTATATTTACCATCAAAATCAAGTTGCTTTAAGCGGTAGTACAATACCTGTGAATGAGCCAAAGCACTTGCATCATTGAATTGGTAATCAGCTCTTGAGTTGCTGTTATTTTTACCTTCAACAAAACCGATGTTTTGGAATTCTTTGCCATCAACAGATCTTTCTACTTCAAATCCTCTGTTATTTAACTCGGCTGCAGTAGCCCAATTTAACAATACGTCTTTGCTCTGAAGTGTAGCATTGAATTGCAGTAAAGTAACAGGCAGTGGGTTGTTGTTGCCACCAATTGATAATTGCCTGCCATAAAATGCACCACTGGTTTGCGCAAAAGTTACTGATTGACCTGCAAAGCTAGTTGCTGTGGCTGAGGCATTCTGAATTGTCCATGCTCCGGTACCACCATTGGCACGTGTAAAAAGGACTAAATCATTATTTGTTACACCTGACAGTAAATTTCCTGCACCAAGGGTGAAAAGAAGATTATTGGATGTGAATGTACCGTTTCCATAGCGGTAAGCAATCCAATAGTTCTGATGCAGAGCTGTAATGCCGCCAGGGTTGGCAACAGGAGTAATTCCAAGAGGAGCTCCTGAAAATCTGTTTACAATTATGGTATCATTACCGCTAAATCCGGTAAAATCCATTTGCAAACCGGTGCTAGTAAATGAGGTGTTGCCTGATGCTGAAATAAACTGAGAATTAATAATTGGCGTACCCAAAGGATAAGAAGCCGTTGACCAAACTGGATTGGTTATGGTAAGTGTATTACAATTACCTGAGGCATCAAAAGAAATATTACCTGTGCCTTCATCAAACCTGAAATATCCAATGAGGTTGGCATTTCCTGTATTAGCAAGTCTGGTATGCATGCCTGTTCTAATCTGAGATGGGGTGCGTGTAATATTCCAAATTTTCACCTCATCAATTAAGCCATTAAATCTGTTAAAATCACCGCTTATCTGGAACATACGACTACCTATGCTAAGCTGGGCCTGCCTTGAAATAATAGGACCATTAACCAAGTTACTTGTGCCTACAAGTTCTCCATTAATATATACACGCATGAAAGTTCCATCATAGGTTGCTGCAACGTGAGTCCAGGTAGCAGCAGGCACCTGTGTACTAGATATGACCTGATCGAATGTAGAAACAGAAGTGACATTAAAAATCAAATTGCTCGAGTCATTCAGATATAAATTAAATTGACCAAAACCTTGAGCACTATCCCTGCTTATAATCATACGCTGACCAAATACATTGGCTGTTCTGTTTATCCAAGCTTCCAATGTCAGATTATTACCTGAAACATTCAGAGAAGGATTATTCGGACTAACAGCATAGCCTGTTCCTGTAAAGTTAACCGCATTAAGCGCAGTTGTTGCGGTTGGATTAACTACCTCAAAAGTGTAATAGAGTGTATCATTGAAACGGTCTCCATCAGTTGCCAGATTGCTATATACCTTGGCATTATAGGTACCAACTGTCGTTCCGTTAAATAATGGAGTAAAATTAATAGTTTGAGATTGACCTGAAGCAAGACTTGGCATGGTTGCTGTGCCGGTGTAGGCTGAAGGACCGGTCACAAGATAGGTTAGGTTTGCTGAAGCAACGGAGGTGGTTCCA
>JBIIGU010000169.1:0-3660 GCA_044236275.1 Bacteroidia bacterium
AATCCATTTCGGGTTTATACCGAATGCTCGCCAATCCAACATGTCAATGATTCTTACAGTTCCATATCCACCGCGAGCACATATTATCGCTTTTACTTCCGGATTATCAAGTAACTCCTGAAATCCTTTTGCACGCTGCATATCATCTCCGGCAAACTGATTATTTGTTTCAAAAAGTGATGAGGAGCATTTTACCTTCAAACCCCATGATTCAAATATTTTAATAGCAGGCTCAATTTCTTCTGCCGATATTTTTCTTGCAGTGGCAGCAATGGCAATTGTATCGCCCGTTTTCAGAAAAGGAATCTGTATCACGTGTATTTATCTTCAAATTTGAGTTTAATATCAGTCACAATTTGTTTTACCTCTTGCTCCAGGTTTTTATCACAAATCAAGACCACATCTTTCGTGTCAACAATAATTAGATCTTTTACTCCCTTAAGCACCACAAGTCTGTCACCTGATGCACTTACCATACTCCCTGAAACATCATAAGCCATAACATTCTTACCCCTTATTACATTTTTATGTGCATCTTTATCAAGATTCTCATACAAGGAAGTCCAAGTTCCTAAATCACTCCATCCAAAATCAACCGGTATCACATAAACATTTTCAGCTTTTTCCATGATGCCGTAATCAATCGATACGCTGCGGCATTGTTCGTAAATAGATTGAATAACCTTGGGCTCGTCAGCCGTAAAGAAACTTCTGGAAGCTTCTTTAAAAAGAGCATAGTGTTCAGGCAAATGGTGCTTAAATGCTTCCTTGATGGATGAAATACTCCAAACAAATATTCCGGCATTCCAAAGAAAATCCCCACTTTCAATAAATGTTTGTGCAATTTCGAGGGTAGGTTTTTCAGTAAAGGTTTTTACGCGGTACATATTCTCCGCCTCGTTGTTGGATATGTATTGAATATACCCGTATCCTGTATCAGGTCTGCCCGGACGGATTCCGAGTGTAATAAGCGAATTGTTTTTTTGTGCATATCCCATTGCATGGTCTATGTTGCTAATAAACTCCTGCTCGTTTAGAATCAAATGATCGGATGGGGCTACTACGCAAACACCATGTGTATTTATCTTACCAATCTTGGCTGTTGCATAAGCAATACAAGCTGCTGTGTTTTTTATTGCCGGTTCGCCCAATATGCATTGCTCAGGTATTCCAGGTAATTGAGTTTTAACCAAATCTGAATATAACTGATTGGTAACAATGTATATATTGTTCTTATCAAAATGATTCAGAAATCGGTCATAGGTTAACTGCAGCAAACTCTTGCCCACACCGAGAATATCCAAAAATTGTTTGGGATAAGAGCTGCGGCTTGATGGCCAGAAACGCGTACCTATGCCTCCTGCCATAATGATGGCATAATAATTTTTATTTTTGTTCATGTATAATTTAGCTGCCTAAATAGTTAATAAGGAATTAATTAATAATCTGATATATAGTGTCTTAGGTATATTTCCTGATATGTTTCCTTACGCAAATAACGAATTTAGCATTCAAATTTTCAAAAAAGGATTAACCGTGTTAACTTCGTGCCCCTTTTCATAAAAAAGGATTAAAGTCAATATCATGGCTAAAATTAAAACAGCACAGAAAAGTGCAAAGGAGTGTCTGCAGGAATTCTTTGGGTTCGATAGCTTTAAAGGTGAGCAGGAAATTATTATCAATAATCTTTTAAAAGGTAACGACACATTTGTGATTATGCCTACAGGTGGCGGTAAATCTCTTTGCTACCAGCTACCTGCGCTCATGCTTCCTGGCACAGCCATTATTATCTCTCCGCTAATCGCCCTGATGAAAAATCAGGTTGATCAAATCAGGAGCTTCAGCCATGATACGGTTGCTCATTTCATGAATTCCTCCTTATCTAAAACTGAGATAACAAAAGTTAAACATGATGTAACAGGAGGTAATACCAAAATGCTGTATATAGCTCCTGAAACATTAAAGAAAGATGAAACCATAGATTTTCTGAAAAGCATTAATATTTCTTTTGTTGCAGTTGATGAGGCGCATTGTATTTCTGAATGGGGACATGATTTCAGGCCTGAATACCGCAGGATAAAACAAATGGTAAAAGAGATTAAGGATGTTCCGATGATGGCATTAACTGCAACGGCAACTCCTAAAGTGCAGCAGGATATTATAAAAAATCTGCAGATGACAGATGCCACGCTTTACAAATCTTCCTTTAACAGATCCAATCTTTACTATGAGGTTAGGCCAAAAGGCAAGAAGAAGGAAGTGGTAAAGGAATTGGTTTCTTTTATTAAATCACGTAAAGGTAAATCGGGTATTATTTATTGCCTAAGCAGAAAGAAGGTTGAAGAGCTAGCTGAAATATTAAAAGCCAATGGCATAAAGGCCTTGCCTTACCATGCAGGTTTGGATGCAAAAATGCGCGCTGCCCACCAAGATGCATTCCTAATGGAGGAGTGTGATGTAATTGTAGCCACCATTGCATTTGGTATGGGTATTGATAAACCGGATGTGCGTTTTGTAATTCATTACGATATTCCTAAAAGTATAGAAGGCTATTACCAGGAAACCGGCCGCAGCGGACGTGATGGGTTGGAAGGTGAATGTATCTTATTTTACAATCCTGCTGATATAGAAAAGCTGGAAAAATTTATGAAAGACAAGCCGGTGGCAGAGCGTGAAATAGGGGAGTTGCTCATTTTTGAAACGCAGGCATTTGCTGAAACATCATCATGCAGAAGGAAATTTCTGTTGCATTATTTTGGTGAAGAGTTTGCAGAAAAGGAGTGCAACAAAATGTGTGATAACTGTCGTCATCCTAAAACAAAAGAAGATGCCAAAGATGCCTCCATCCTTGTTCTTAAAACAGTTCAGGCCATCAAAGGCAAACATAACCTGAAGCATGTGGTAGAGATTTTGGTTGGCAAAAAATCGCATGAAGTAGGATTGAGTGATCACCATAAATTGGCGTCTTTCGGTAAAGGCAAAGAGCGTGATGAGATATATTGGAAATCCGTTATTCGCATGCTGCTTGTAAACGGATATGTTACTAAAAATATTGAGAACTACGGTTTGCTTAGCCTAAATGAAAAGGGTGAAGCGTATCTGAAAAAGCCTGTAAAATTAGAGATGGCGGTTGATCAGAAATTCGAACGGGTCATGGATGATGATGAAGCAGTAGAGGTAGAGAATGTATTTGATGAGGTGCTGTTTGATATGCTGAAAGACCTAACAAGAAAAGTTGGCAAGCAGCATGGATTGCCACCTTACATTATCTTCCCGGAATCAGCATTAGAGGAAATGGCGTTTAAATACCCCATAACCATGGATGAGCTAAGCAAGATAACCGGGGTAAACAAGAGCAAAGCCATGAAATTTGGCAAGCCTTACCTTGATTTAATTGCCAAATATGTAGAGGATAACAATATTGAACGTGCAGAAGATGTTGTGGTAAAGAGTGTGGTAAACAAATCAGCCAAAAAAATAGCCATCATTACCAATATTGATAAAAAGATTTCGCTTGCAGATATCTCCCGCTCTCTTGGAATGAGTTTGCCCGATTTGTTAAATGAGATACAAACCATTGTAATGTCTGGCACAAAATTAAATCTGCGTGCTTATGTAGAAGAGCTAACCGATGATGAAATCTTGGATGAGGTAATGGAC
>JBIIGU010000170.1:0-3652 GCA_044236275.1 Bacteroidia bacterium
GGTTTTGTGAGACATGCGCACACCAGCTGGGGTTGTTATGAAGGTGGCAAGAATTAATGGCACCACAACAGGCAAAATAATATAGCCAATCTGCCATTGATGAACCCGAATTGCATCTGAACCGGAAAGACTATATAAACCTACACAAAACGCAAAGAGCGGAATAACACCATTTGATATGGAGCTCGCTTTTTTAAATGATTGCTTTAAAACATCTGTGAATACAGGTGTCATGATTACGCCTCCACCCAAACCGGATAGTGCAGTAATAAATCCTGCGAACATACCTGTAAGCCTATAAGGCCACAACATAGAAACAGCATTATCTGCTGCACCATTGCTGTTGATTTTTTTTAGAAAAAGCCTGGAGGCAATAACCAGGAGCATGCATGCAAATACCATCCTGAATACATCTCTAGAATACCACGAACCATTGCGGATAAACCAAGTTAATAATAGTGCACTTATCACACCGGGAATAGCTGTATTTAGAATTTCCTTTGGATAAAAATTCCCGCTTTTGTATTGATGATAGCTTGCTACACTACCTGAAAATATAATCGTGAATAATGAATTAGCCAGTATTCCTTTTACCAACGCATCATTATGCAAACCCATTTTATATAAGAAGTAATCAAGGATTGGAATATATATTATGCCTCCACCTACACCTAATAATCCGGAAATAAACCCTCCAATGGAACCCAAAGTGAGTATTATTAGGATGTCTGTTATGGTTAGCATACCTTATATCGAGTATTGTTGTAACTAATTAAAAACAACTAGCTTTATAAAACTTACCGGCATACATTACTTTTTTACAGTGGCTTTAAGCAATGCCTGGTATTTGCCCCCATCATTCAGCACCTTTAATGCCTCCTGAACATCCTCATCATGTGCAAATGAAGCTTCATATCTTGCTTTTTGAAAATAATATCTGCGAGCAATTTCTTCTTCCAACAAATCAATAATCTCTGTTTTGTTCTTTTCTATGTCTGATTCTTTATCATGCTTCAGTTTTTCCTTAAGTTGCTCATAGGTTGAAGCAATGGCATCAAAATATTTTTCCTCTCTTGCTTTTTTCTGCAAGTTCTCCAATGCCTTCTCTGATTCGGTGCTATAGCCGTAATCCTTATCGGAAACAAATTTTTTAAAGTCATTAAAATCTGCATCTGTGAGTTTAAACGCCTTTGCTGATTCAATTCTATCATTCTTGCTGCGATAGATTGTAGCATAATCAAAAATGAGTTGCCTGTTTAGCAGACTCTCTGCAATTTTCGATAGCGTAATTTGATTAACAATCACATCCGGATCTACCCCGCCACCATCATACACCTTGCGTCCATTGCGTGTTTTAAATTCTTTTTTTAGCGAATCGGGCACAGCTCCTACACTACCATCTTCATTGCGATGAGAGTAATCCAATGCTTGAATGCAACGGCCCGAAGGTGTATAATATTTAGCTGTGGTTACTTTTAATTGTGTGTTGTATGAAAGCGGACGCGTGCTTTGAACCAATCCTTTTCCAAAGGTTTTTTGTCCTATAACAATACCTCTATCTAAATCCTGAATACTGCCAGAAACAATTTCTGATGCCGATGCTGAACCACGATTCGTTAAAACCACTAGCGGAATTTCTGTATCAACTGCAGGATTAAGTGTGCGATAAATTTTATCCCACTCCTTTACCTTACCTTTAGTACTTACAACTTCCTGACCTTGCGGAACAAAAACATTTACAATATTTACCGCTTCATGCAATAACCCTCCCGGGTTGCCGCGTACATCCAGAATTACGTTCTTCAAGCCCTGATTCTTCTTCAGATCCATTAAGGCATCTTTCACCTCTTTGCCTGCATCATTGGTAAAAGACTGAAGCTTAATATACCCGGTTTCATTATTTATCATACCATAATAGGGAACATTTTTAACATGAATCTCTTCTCTGGTAAGCACCTTCTCCAACTCGCCCGCACCCTCTCTTTTGATTTTTAATTTAACTTTTGTTCCCGGTTGGCCCTTAAGGAGTTTTGATATATCTGAAGTGGTTTTTTTGCGTGTTGATTTTCCCTCTATCTCAATAATCATATCACCTGCACGCAAATCCTCCTTCTGAGCAGGGAAACCTTCATAGGGATCGGTTATCACAACATAATCTCCTTTCTGGCCTACCTGTGCGCCTATGCCACCATATTGACCTGTCATTTGAAAACGAAAGTCTTCTATCTCCGATTCAGAAATATAGTTTGTGTAAGGATCTAGTGAATTGAGCATTTCATCAATTGCCTTGCGCATCAGTTTTCCTATATCCACATCATCTACATAATAGGTATTGATTTCTCTGAACAGCGTTGCAAAAATGTCGAGGTTCTTAGATATCTCGAAGTAATTGTTTCCGTTGTTGGAAAAGGAAAATAACGTTAGAGCAGTAAATGCAATGAGCAGATAATACCAACGAGCTTTTTGTTTTAAATGATTGAACATGTTTGAAACACTAAAATAAAATCGAAAATAATGATTGTTTTGATAACCTTGCTAGCCATTATACAAACGGTTTAATAGCAATATCTATTTAAGCGGGTCGTACCCACTGCCACCACCGGGATGACATCTGGATAAACGCTTGGCGGCCAACCACATTCCTTTGAAAACACCATATTTCTGAATAGCTTGCTCTGCATAGGTTGAGCATGTAGGCGTATAACGGCAGGCTAAAGGCAGGTATGGTGAGAGAAATGCCTTATAAAACCTGATCAGAAGCAGAAACGGAAGTTGTATTAGTTTTTGCCAGCTCATTTGAGAGTTGAATAATTGATTGTTTAAAAACCTGAAGATGCCCCTGATAATCCAATTCAGTTTTACCCTGATAGGCTAGCATCAAAGCAAACCGCTGCTGCTTACCCTCAAGTGCTTGATATAAGATATGCTTATGCATTCTATATAACTCTCGCAGTTGGCGCTTTATCCGGTTTCGCTGTGTTGATTTTGGGAAATTTTTTCGTGAAACAGTAATGAGTGCTTGAATTGGGAAAGGCCCCTCAATTGGAGCATTCACATATATAAAACGAAAAGGAAACCGAACTATAGAACGGTTTCCTTTCTCAAATAATTTATCGATAATGCTTTTGCGGCACAACCGCTCATACTTGCTAAATGTGTAAGGCGGATGCATAAACATCATGCATTGCCGGCTAATGCCGGATTGTTTACTTCTTGTGACGTTTTTCGTCAGAAACAGTAAGTTTCTTTCTTCCTCTTGCTCTACGGGCAGCAATTACCTTACGACCAGCTTCAGTGGCCATTCTTTCACGAAAACCGTGTTTATTTCTTCTCTTTCTGATCGAAGGGTTGAATGTTCTCTTTGTCATGACAATTCAAAATTAAAGGACGGCAAATGTAGCGTCTTTATCCGAAATACAAAAATTCTTTTTGGGTTTGTTGCAATAAAAAAGAGTGCCGTTAAGGCACTCTTTTAAGCTTGTTGATTCAGAATCAATTAGTGAGCAGCTTCAGCAGGAGCAGCAGCTGTATCAGCAGCTGTAGTGTCAGCAGGCATCATAGAAGCTTCCATAGCAGCTAAAGAATCAGCCATACGGGTAGCAGCTTCGATTGAATCTTGAATGCGTTTTTCTTCAGCTTTCTTTTTTTCTTC
>JBIIGU010000171.1:0-3643 GCA_044236275.1 Bacteroidia bacterium
CAATATTTATTTAAAATTACCAACTATGGTGCAAATTGGTCGGCCATTCCAATCAATATCCCATTTACCACATTCTTTAGAACCATGATGTTTGATACTTTAAATGGAATAGCCCAGCTTACTTACAGGAGAGGCTCCATTATTAAAGGATATTTAGCCAGGACTGTGAATGGAGGAATTACATGGGACACTAACATGAACCAGCCTCCGGGTTTGATGCATAGAGTTGAATATGTGAAAGCTTCAGCTAGAAATAAGGCATTTCATTACTATAAAGAGCAAATGCAAGGCATCAATTATATTTCTTATGACACTTGTAAAACTTGGTTAATTGATGATTCACTCAAATTATTTGGTGTGTATAGATTTTATGATGCTGATTTTGGGGTAGGTCAAATACGCATAGGTAACGATTCTGTTGAAATTGTAGTAAGAGATAAACGTCAAACAAGTATAAGAGAAGTAAGTCAAGTGCAATCCAATATTTCTATTTATCCCAACCCGGTATCAATACAATTGCATTTTGATTCTCCTGCACAAGATATAGTGGTGTTTGATAATTTAGGTAAAACATATGCTGTTCTTCTTTCTGAAGATGGTTTGCAAGCAGATTTATCAGCATTACCCGCAGGTTATTATTTTATAAGAGTACAAACACAAGTAGGTTATTCATTTCATAAAATAATAAAGCAATAAAGTTTAAGAATTGCTTTATTAAAGGTATAAAAAAAGGTGCCTGTAAAGCACCTTTTTTTATAAATGATTCATGCCATTTATTACTTTATCATATCAAACCCGGTATAAGGCACCAATGCTTTTGGAATCTTAATGCCTTCCGGTGTTTGGTTGTTCTCCAGCAAGGTGGCAACAATGCGAGGCAAGGCCAATGCACTTCCGTTTAAGGTATGTACCAGTTGGTTTTTGCCTTCCTTATTTTTAAAACGACATTTAAGCCTGTTGGCCTGAAAGGTTTCAAAGTTTGAAGTAGAGCTTACTTCGAGCCAACGTTGCTGTGCAGCACTATAAGTTTCAAAATCATAAGTGAGGGCAGAGGTAAATCCCATATCGCCACCACATAAACGCAAAATGCGGTAAGGCAATTCCAGTTTGGTTAATAAGCCTTTTACATGCTCCACCATCTCATCTAAAATATGGTAAGAGTGCTCGGGGTGGGCTATTTGCACAATTTCAACTTTTTCAAACTGGTGCAGGCGATTTAGTCCACGTACGTGTGCGCCCCAACTTCCGGCCTCTCTTCTAAAGCAAGGCGAGTAAGCCACATTTTTAATAGGCAACTCTTCCTCCTTTAAAATTACATCGCGGTAAATATTGGTAACCGGAACTTCAGCCGTTGGTATTAAATATAAATCATCCGTTTGCGCATGATACATTTGCCCTTCTTTATCCGGCAACTGGCCTGTACCAAATCCACTGTCGGCATTTACCATATAAGGTGGCACAATTTCGGTATAGCCTGCCTTTAATGCTTCATCTAAAAAAAAGTTTACCAAAGCTCTTTGCAGCCTTGCGCCTTTTCCTTTGTATACCGGAAACCCTGCACCGGTAATTTTGGTGCCTAACTCAAAATCTATTAAATCATATTTGGTAATTAAATCCCAATGCGGCATTGCACCATCAGGCATGGCAGGTGTTTCACCATATTGATAAACATTCAAGTTATCATCAGCTGATTTACCTTCAGGAACCAAGGCATGCGGCATATTAGGCAGCGTTACCAATGCATTAAAAAGGTTGTCTTCAGCTGTTTTAAGTTTTTCTTCCAGTGCTTTGTTCTGTTCTTTCAATCCTGCGGTTTGTAGCTTCAGGCTTTCTGCTTCATCTTTTTTTCCTGACTTCATCAACTCACCAATCTTTTTTGCCAGTTGATTTGCTTCTGATAAATTGGCTTCCAGCTGCTGTTTTATTTTTCTGGCTTCCTCGTCCAACTGCAATACATCATCTACCACTGCGGCAAATTTCGGATTGCGTTTACTAAGTCTAGTCTTTACCTCGGCTGTGTTTTCTCTTATTACCTGTAGTTGTAGCATGTTAAATATTACCTAATTGTTTTCTCAGTTCTTCTGTTTGATAAATATTAGTAAATCCTTTTTGAGCAAGTCCGTTAATCAATTTGATATCACCTGACCAAATTGGAAATTCAGTTTGTAGTGATAAGGCAACAAATGCAAAATCTTTTGGATCGATATCGTCAACCAACGTTTTTGCATTATTTATATATTTTTGATCAATCAATCCTATATCAATCCATATGATTCGCTTGCCAATTATTTGAAGGAGTTCATGAAATTCTTCACTTGAATATCCAGTTATATCTAAAATCTTTTTCTCTTTGTGCAACGTTTCATGAAACAAATAGCTTGGTGCGATAAATTGTACATGCATTAACTCGGTGTACATGAAATTCGTTACAAAGCCCTGCGGTTTGATAATAGAGGATATAACAATATTGGTGTCAAGAATCAGCCCTGGTATCACTTTTTGTTTTTCTTAAACCAGTCAACATTGATTTCATTGGCTAAATTTTCTATATCCTCATTAGTCGCCTTACTCTTGTATGTAATTTCTTTAAGTCTTAAAAAATCCAGCAGACGTTGAACGTCATGCATATTCACCACATTTTTTTTGATTGAAATATGAATCTCGTTATTACTGGTAGTTACTTTCATTTCTTAAGACTTTATTACATATCAAATATACTATTTTATTCGCTAACCGTAATTTTAAGAACTTTATCTCCCTGACGAATCTGATCGATAATCTCTATGCCTTCAGTCACTTTACCAAAGCAGGTGTGGTTTCTATCCAAGTGTTGGGTGTTTTGCCTGTTGTGGCAAATAAAAAATTGTGAGCCACCTGTATCACGGCCTCTGTGAGCCATAGATAGCACACCTTTATCATGATACTGATTACTGCCAGTCAGCTCACATTTTATGCTGTAGCCCGGTCCGCCTGCACCAGTGCCGGTTGGATCACCACCCTGCACCACAAAATCAGGAATTACGCGGTGAAATGTGGTATTGTCATAATAACCACTTTTGGCCAGTTTGCAAAAATTTTCAACGGTGTTTGGAGCATCTGCTTCATAAAACTCTACACGCATTACACCTTTATCGGTGTGTATTTCGGCTGTTTTCATAAATTATTATTATAACCTGCAAATGTACACAATATCCACAAACATCGTAAGTGGAATTTAACCCGCTTCAATGTGCTGTATAGCGTGGTTTAATTTATATCTTTCGGCCATGAGTCATGTACCGCAACTTATATCAGATTTAGCACTAATTTTGGGTTCGGCAGCCGTAGCATTACTCTTGTTTAAAAAACTTAAGCAGCCGGTTGTATTGGGCTATCTTGTAGCAGGCGTATTGGTTGGTCCGCATTTCGATTTCTTTCCGAGCGTTTCTGAAATTAACAGCATTCAAGTATGGGCCGAAATCGGAGTTATTTTTCTGCTTTTTAGCTTAGGCTTAGAGTTTAGTTTCAAAAAGCTCATCAAGGTTGGTAATTCTGCGCTTATAACGGGTTTGTTTGAAATAACAGCTATGCTGCTGTTGGGTTATCTTACAGGAAAATGGTTTGGCTGGAGCAAAATGGATAGTTTGTTTCTCGGTGGTATAAT
>JBIIGU010000004.1:0-13649 GCA_044236275.1 Bacteroidia bacterium
TAAAATCCTTGGTCTCTGATGATGTCAATCCACTCAGGCGGGATAAAATCGCCTTGCCTATCGCTACCATTATTGTTGGCCCATAACCTACCTGTTTGTGGATGCACTGCCATACCTACTGCATTCCGCACACCGCTTGCAAACACACGACCATTTTTCCCATTTTCATCATACTGTTCTATTACTGCACGGTAATCTTCTCTGCATACGTTGCATAAAGAACCAATAGACACATATACTTTTTTCTGTTCAGCATCGAACACTATTGATCTTGTGCGATGTCCACCCACAGGCTGTGCAGCGCGCCATCCTATGCTGTCAATAAAAATGCTTCGGGATTCAAAAATACCATCGCTGTTTGCATCAGTGAGTTTCCATACTTTTTGTTCTTCTGTAACATACATCTGTCCGTTATAAAATTTTACATCATGGTTATTTACAAAACCGGTTGCGGCCACACGTGCAGAATCTGCTACACCATTTCCATCTGCATCGGGCAGGGCATAAATTCTTCCGTTATTATTGGTAAACATATCACTTACGTGCAATACACCGGCACTATTAAAAGCCAAAAACCGTGGTTTGTTTAAACCCCCGGCATAAAAAATGGTAGCCTTATATCCGGCAGGTAAATAAACGGTGTAGCTTCCCGACATGGTTGATTTAAATGCGGCAGGTACTTCAACTTGAACAGGAACTAAACCCAAGGATTGAACGGGAGTCATATTTACAGAACCAGGCTGAGCTTTCAATATGCCATACAAAAACAGCAGGCAAAGAAAGAGGTATATGTTTTTAATCATATCTCGTTGTTTTTAATAATTGCAAGATAGCCTTACTTTATAAAGACTAAAATGGAATTTAAAAATACCATCTATATCTGCTAAATTTCTGATTCAGTTGCCTTTGGCAGGCTCAGGCAGCACCTGAATAAATGGGGTTGAGCCCTTCTAAACCACCGATAAGAATGCTGCCTTCTACAAGCACAGGCAGCGGAATATCAAGCTCACGCAGCGGGTTATCACAAGGGGGTTGAGCCCGTCTAAACCACCGATTCTGTATCCTGCTTTTTATTTTAAACCCATACCTATACCTTTGTATCCGCTTGAATAAATTTTTTACATACCTGCTATCTCTACATTTTCTGCTTGTTGGCATATTGCCGGAGCAAAGCCTGCATGAGCTTAACAAAATTCCTACGCTGGTGCAGCATTATTTTCACCATACACAGGAAGAAAAGCAGCAATTGTCGTTCAGCGAATTCTTGCTGATGCACTATGGTGATTCAGAGCACCGCAATCAGGAAAACCACGATGACCTTCCTTTATTTGCGCACCATTGCAGTTGCCAGTTATTTGTTCATCAGGAAGTTTATTTTAACGAACCTCAAGGCATACCGGTTGTTTCAACCAGTTTACCGTATCAACCAAAATCGTATAGTATATTGCCGGATAAAGGCATCTTTCAGCCTCCGCGCGTGTGAGTTTAATTGAGCTGCAATTAGCGGGTTCACTTTCCAACTTTTTTCATTATAAACTTAAATAAAAAATTATGCTTGAGCGTATCATAGCGTTCAGCATCAAGCAAAAGCTACTTGTGGGTGTAATGATTGCAGCCTTAATAGGCGCAGGCGTATACTCCCTTACACGATTGCCAATTGATGCTGTTCCGGATATAACCAATAATCAGGTGCAGGTTATTACCCAAAGTCCAAACTTGGCACCACTGGAAATAGAAAAATACATTACCGCACCGTTGGAGTTAGCTACTGCCAATATACCCGGTCTTGTTGAAACACGATCTATTTCCCGTTTCGGACTTTCTGTTATCACCCTTGTGTTTAAAGATGATGTGGATGTGTATTGGGCACGTGCACAGGTATCAGAGCGTTTAACAGAAGCAAAGGAGCTAATTCCTGCAGGTATGGGCTCTCCATCTCTTGCTCCGGTAAGCACAGGACTAAGTGAAATATTTCAATATACTTTGATTGTTGAATCCGGTTATGAAAACAAGTACAATCTGATGGATTTACGCACCATACAGGATTGGAACGTGCGGAGGGAATTGCTTCGCGTGCCGGGAGTGGCAGATGTAAGTAGCTTTGGCGGTTATCTGAAACAATATGAAGTAAAAGTAAATCCGGAGCTGCTTAAATCAACCGGTGTAACGCTGGATGAATTGTTCGATGCGCTTGAAAAAAGTAGCAGTAATACCGGTGCTGCCTATCTTGAAAAAGCAGATAAGGTATTTTTTATACGAGGTCTTGGAATAGCTACCGGGAAAAAAGATGTAGAACAAACTGTGATACACAATGCGCAGGGTGTGCCGGTATTGGTGAAAGATGTTGCAGTAGTTGAGGATGGCAGCAGCATACGCTACGGAGCCATGAGTATGGATGGCAAAGGAGAAGTAGCAGGCGGCATTTTACTTATGCTTAAAGGAGAGAATTCTTCAGAAGTAATTAGAAGGGTGAAGGATAAAATAGCAGACATTCAAAAGTCATTGCCGAAGGGAGTGCGTATAGAACCTTTTCTCGACAGAGAAGAACTTGTTTCAAGGGCCATTCATACGGTTTCTAAAAACCTGATTGAAGGAGGGTTGATTGTCATCTTTGTACTCGTATTGTTGCTTGGCAATTTCCGTGCAGGCCTTATTGTTGCTTCCGTTATTCCGCTTTCTATGTTGTTTGCCTTATGCATGATGGTGTTGTTTGGTGTAAGTGGAAACTTGATGAGTCTTGGTGCAATTGATTTTGGATTGATTGTGGATGGAGCCGTAATTATTGTAGAAATAGTTGTACGTAAGCTTGCTGAAAAAGTGAAAGAAGCAAAGCAGGAATTAACCCATGCTGTTTTTGAAGATACCATTTTTTCCGGAGCAAAGGAAATCATGAGCAGTGCTTCCTTTGGGCAGTTTATTATTTTAATTGTATATCTACCCATTTTGGCACTTGCAGGAATTGAAGGTAAAATGTTTAAGCCAATGGCGCTTACGGTTATATTTGCTATTGCAGGAGCATTCATTCTGTGTCTAACTTATGTTCCCATGATGTGCGCCTTGTTTCTGAGCCGTAAAACAGAAGAAAAAGAAAACGTGGCAGATAGAATCATTCATAAGCTTAAAGGTATTTACTATCCAGCATTGAATGGGGTCTTGAGGAATGCAAAAGCAGTTATTGCTGTGTCATTTGTTTTGCTGGCAGGTGCAGTCTTACTGTTCAATCAGCTGGGCGGTGAATTTATTCCTGAGTTGAATGAAGGTGACTATGCCATTGAAACAAGAATGCTTCCCGGTGTTTCGCTCACACAATCTCTTGCGGTTGCGCAGCAAGTTGAAAAGATGTTGCTGGACAGCTTCCCAAATGAAATAAAAAAATGCGTATCAAAAATAGGCACATCAGAGATTCCAACAGATCCTATGCCGCTTGAGGCAATGGATATTATTGTGGTATTAAAACACAGGGATGAATGGAAGCGCGCTTCTAGTAAAGAAGAACTGGATATGCTACTGGCTGATGCCCTTAGTCAGTTTCCCGGAGTAATGTTTTCGCTTCAACAGCCTATACAAATGCGTTTTAATGAATTGATGACATCCGCTAAAACAGATGTGGTTGTTAAATTATATGGCAATGATTTATCTGTTCTTACGGGCAAAGCCGATGAAATAGCTAGTATTGTTTCTCGTATTGATGGCACAGGCGATGTACAAGTGCAGAAGGTGGAGGGATTGCCACAAATACAGATAGAATATAATCGGTCTCAGCTAGCCAATTACGGTATAACCGTGCAGCAGGTTAATGATGCCATTCAAACTTCTTATGCCGGCAAAAAAGCAGGGGTAATATTTGAAGAAGATCGCAGGTTTGATTTGGTGGTACGTTTTGCAGAGCCTTATCGCAGCACTATTGAAAGTCTCAATGATTTGATGATTACTACCCAAAACAGCCAGCAAATACCTCTTAAGGAAGTGGCAACAATAGAAATCAAGAATGGTCCGGCAGAAATTGCAAGAGACAATACCAAGCGCAGAATAAATATTGGTTTTAATGCCCGAGGAAGAGATGTGGCAGGTATTGTGCATGAATTGCAAAGCAAGGTGAATACACAGTTAAAACTGCCCGCAGGATATTCATTGCATTATGGTGGCCAGTTTGAAAATTTGGCACATGCCAGCAAACGGCTAAGCATTGTGCTGCCGCTTGCGCTATTGGTTATTTTCTTCTTACTGTATCTCAGTTTTCATTCACTCAAGCAGTGTTTGCTTATTTTTTCTGCCATACCACTCGCAGCAGTAGGAGGTGTGGTTTCACTGTGGCTGCGTGATATGCCTTTCAGTATTTCTGCCGGTGTTGGTTTTATCGCACTTTTTGGAGTAGCAGTGCTCAATGGTATTGTTCTGATTGGCTATTTAAACCAATTGCAAGCAGAGGGTTATGATGATGTGATGACTCGTATACACAAGGCGCTTGATGAGCGTTTCCGTCCGGTTATTATGACTGCCTTGGTAGCCTCTCTTGGTTTCTTGCCAATGGCCTTATCACATGGTGCTGGTGCAGAAGTACAAAAACCACTAGCTACAGTAGTTGTTGGAGGTCTCATCACCTCTACACTTCTTACGTTACTGGTGCTGCCGGTATTGTATTATATCACCCATCTTTCAAGAAAACCAAAAGCAAGCAAAACAATGCTTGCACTATTTTTATTCATTGTTCCTGTTCTTACGCAAGCTCAAACCGAGGTACCAACTATGGATTTTTGTGTTAAACAGGCGCTTCAGTATCATCCTTCATTGAAGGCTGCTGGAAAGTTTATTGAAGAGCAGAAAGGCGCAAAGAAAGCGGCATTTAATCCGCCCACATTAGATGTTCTCATTCAGTCACCTACCGGAAAAGATTACAGACCTTCTATACTTCAAACCATTGATTTTCCTTTGGTTTATGCAAAACAAATCCAAGCAGCCGGTGCTGCTGTTGAAGCGGCTGTTCTAAAACAGCAGTTGGCAGAGATAATATTAATTAGGGCAGTAAAAGAGGCATACAATGAGTGGCAGTATGAATCTGAAAGAATGCAGGATTTACAATTGCAAGACAGCCTATTTTTTATGGTGAGCACCGCATCAGCAAAGCGATATGCAGGAGGCGATATTGCCTTAATTGAGCGCATGAATGCAGAAGCAGCCTATGCCATCATCCATCAAGAACTTATTGCTGCTGAAACCCGTATGAAAAATGCATGTATACGGTTACAGGCCATTACAGGATTAACCCAATTAGCCAGCCCTCCGGCAAGGCAATCAAAGGCACAAGCTGATAGCTCATGGCTAAATTCAGGAAACGATAAGCATCCGGGTATTCAATTGCAGGATGCACTCATTCGTTCCAACGAGAAAGAACTTAGTGCAGCACGCTGGCGTATGGCTCCCGGATTATCGTTTGGATATTTTAATCAGGCAGATGGCAATGTGCCCAATACTTATCGCTGGCAATTTGGTGTGCGTGTGCCTGTTTTATTTTGGGGCTATACTGGTAAAATTGCCGAATCAAAAGCCCGATTGGAAATGAATCGTTACGAAAGGTCTTACTTGCTCATTAAGCAAAACACAGAAGTAAAAGAAGCAATCAATCAACTTCAGGCTTCTGAGATAACATTGCAGTATTATGAAACAACCGGATTGAAGCAAGCTGAGGAGTTAAGGAGAGTAGCAGGTAAAAGTCTTGCTTCGGGTGAAATTGGTTTTACTGTTTATGCCAATGGTATGGAGCGCGCAGGTCGCATAAGGATAGCCTATCTGGAGGCGCTTAAAAACTATAATCAGTCCGTATATCAGTTAGAATTTTTAAAAGCACTAGTAAAATGAAAAACATAATATATATCTCCGCATACATCTGTCTATTGGTAGCCTGCAACAACGCAGAAAGGCCCACAGCTGTTAGTCAAGCCGATTCGGTTGCGCCAAAAATTACCATCGAAGAGAATCGTTTAAAATTGTTGGGTATTGAAAGTTGCCCTGTTCTGATGAGTGAAGTTAATACTACAGTTAGCTCTCCAGGCAAGGTTGTAATTCTCTCTCAGTACCAATCATCCGTTACACCCCGTATTAACGGAACGGTTGAAAAAATTATGGTACTCGAAGGACAAAAAATAAAGAAAGGCCAATTGCTGCTCACCATTAGCAGCAATGAATTTATACAGTTGCAGGAAACTTTTTTAACCACTCGAAGCGAGCTAGAGTTTATCAAGGCTGACTTTGAGCGACAAAGAAAACTTCGTGAAGAGAATGTTATTGGCGAAAAGGATTTTCAATTGATTAAGACAAAGTATCAAACATTACAGGCGCGCATGCGCGCTGCTGAGGCAAACCTCCGTATGCTGAATATGGATATAAAAAAGCTTGCAGACGAAGGTGAAATTTCTCCTTATCTAGAGATTCATGCCCCCATCAGCGGATACCTGCTCACGCTTCCTTCTACAATTGGTATGAGCGCCTCAGCCACAACAGAGTTGGCCCACATTATCAGCTTGGATAAACTACATGCCGATATTTTTGTGTACGAAAAAGATATTGACCAAGTGTTTGAAGAGCAGGAAGTAGATATTGAGTTCGTAAATCAATCAATTCCAAAAACCAAGGGAAGGGTTGAATTTATTGGCAGAGGTATTGATCCCGTGAAAAGAACGGTTGTTGTTCATGCCGTTTTTCTTTCACCCAAAGGAAATGTACTTCCGGATATGACTTTAAAGGCAACTTTTAAAGGCACTAGAAGCATACAGCTCACCATTCCATCTGCAGCCGTGATAAGGGATGGAAATGCCGAGTATGTTTACGTAAAGCAGGCAAACAATGCATTTGTGCGTGCGGATATAACCATTAATGGAGGCGATGACCATACAGTATTTATTGAGCCAACCGCACACCTGAAAGAAGGAACAGCAGTAGTTTGTAAAGGGAGTTTACTGATTGATGGGGAGATGAAAAAAGATGGAATGGAAGAATAAAGTAAACTTCTGTATTAGAGTTAGGCGTTTGGTATAAGCGTTTTTGAGATTTGTATAATGGCAGTTTTAAACCAATATATCAATGCAATTGAGTTTATATAACTGTAAACATTTCAATGTTGGAGTCTTTTGGTCTTCTATCTGTTTTTACGGTTAATAAAAGAGATGAATGAAAGACTAATAGATCTATTTACTTATTTTGTATATAAAGGAAAATTCAGCCAACATCCAACTCAATTCATCCGAAAAGGCGCGATAAGGGTAAAGCGTGGAATACGTGCCTCAAACAGTTTACCATCCATTTGTCTTTCCATCAGGTAAGTTCCATGCATGGTGCCAATATCAGAAATTAAATTGCATCCCGACACATAGGAGTGGCTTTCTCCAGGTTCAAGAACAGGTTGCTGGCCTACAACTCCTTCGCCTTCTACTTCACTTTTTTCAAAAGCAATATCGTTTATGTACCAATGTCTGCGAAGCAACTTTACCGTAAAATCTCCATGGTTCTCAATGGTTATGCGATAGGCAAACATATGGCCCTCTCTCGAGCCTGATAAGCGGTCGTTCTGATAGGCTGTTTCAACCGTAATTTTTACGTCATGCGTTATTGCTGTAGGCATAATCTTTATAAAAGCGAATCGAATTACGGCAAACTTTGCCCCAATTCCAAGGGTATTGTATGGAAAATTTCCTGCACGGGATGGCAAATTCAATACCGACTAAGCGCACCTAAGTTTGTTTAACATTCCCTTCACAATCAGATAGCATTGTGCTAACCTGTTGCTAACACAGGCTTTAAAAGCCGAATAGAATTTTGTGAAACCCAATTAAAGAATGAGCAAACGCAAGTTAAAGCTGGCTGTATTATCTGATATACACCTGGGCACCATAGGGTGCAGAGCAACAGCCGTTAATCAGTATCTCAAATCTATCGACCCTGAAATTCTAGTGTTAAATGGCGACATTATTGATATGTGGCAGTTTAAAAAGCGATACTGGCCCGAGTCTCATATGAAAGTGGTGCAGCGTATATTTAAAATGATGGCCAATGGCACACAGGTGTTTTATCTCACCGGAAATCATGATGAGATGCTTAGAAAATTCACCGATTTTAAGTTAGGGAATCTGGAGTTACGAGATAAACTGGTGTTGAATCTTGATGGAAAAAAAGCATGGATTTTTCATGGCGATGTATTTGATGTAACCATGAAGAGCAGCAAGTGGCTGGCTAAACTTGGTGCAGTTGGGTATGATACCCTAATCTGGATTAATACCATTGTAAATGGAGTTTCTGAAAAGATGGGCAAGGGCAGGGTCTCGCTTTCAAAAAAAGTGAAAAACAGCGTTAAGCAAGCCATTAAGTTTATTGATGATTTTGAGCAAACCGCTATTGATATGGCTATTTACCATGAATATGATTATGTAGTATGCGGGCATATTCATCAACCCACTAAGCGTTTACATGTAAATGAGAATGGTCAAACGCTCTATCTCAATTCCGGTGATTGGATAGAAAATTTAACTGCTTTGGAATATAATAATGGAGAATGGGTAATTTATAATCACCCGGAAAAGCACGAAGAACTTGTTATGGAAGAGGATGAATTGATGGTGAAACTACCATCTATGCAGCGCATGTATGAGTTAATCACTACTCGCCAAGTTGCATTCAATACCTGATTTATTTTATCACATCATGAAAATACTATTCGCTATACAGGCTACAGGTAATGGACACATCAGCAGGGCAAGAGAGGTATTGCCATACTTGCTCAGGCACGGAGATGTTGATGTATTAACCAGCGGTAGGCAAGCCGAAGTAACATTGCCCGTTCTGATTAAATACAAACACAGGGGTCTTGGCTACACGTTTGGCAAAGATGGAGGTATTGATATCATTGATTCTATAAAGCATTTTCGGCCGTTTCATTTTATTAAAGATGTTTTTAGTTTTCCGGTTGAGCAATATGATTTGGTTATAAATGATTTTGAGCCGGTAACAGCATGGTCATGTAAGTTAAAAGGTAAACCATGCATAGCTTTAAGTCATCAGTCTGCATTTTTAACAGCGAAGACGCCAAGGCCAGCAAAAAAAGACAAATTTGCCGAAACAGTCTTTAAACATTATGCACCGTCAACTGCGCAATACGGATTTCATTTTAAACCTTATGATCATTTCATTTTTACTCCGGTTATAAGAAAAGATATTAGAAAACTGGAGCCTTCCAATCAAAACCATATAACCGTTTATCTGCCTGCACACGAGGATGCTTGCTTGATTCCTCACTTTATTAAGCAAAAAGATGTGATGTGGCATGTTTTTTCAAAGCACACTAAAAGTGCATATACCATAGAGAATATTCAAGTGAAGCCCATAACGAGTGAAGCTTTTACCGAAAGTTTAGCTGCCGGCAACGGGTTGCTAACGGCAGGAGGTTTTGAGAGTCCGGCCGAAGCTATCTATCTGCGTAAAAAAGTTTTAGCCGTACCTATGCATAATCAGTATGAGCAATTATGCAATGCAGAAGCAATGAAAGATATAGGTGTAACTGTGGTTAAAAAAATAGATAAGTCTTTTGGCTCATACCTCAATAGTTGGTTAAACTTTGCCACACCACCGTCTATTCATTATGCCGATCATACAGAACGAATTATTGAGCAACTGATTTCTGATTATTCGCGCAAATGGGCCTTTGCTGTTTAATTTCCGAGATTTGCTATGCCGTTCAGAATAATTGAAAGGTCTTTCCCTGTATTATAATCCCTGGCATACATAAAATTTATCTTATTTAATGCGGCCTCATTTACCTCGCGGTTGGGATAAGCATCCATTGGCGTAAGCACATTTTTTTTCAGTTTAGGAAGCGTGGTATTGGCTGAATGGCTTATGTATCCTACCCACGTTTTATCTCCTATAAGTACCGAGAAAATATTGCTGAGAAAGTTTAAGCGTTTTTTTACCACGGTAAGCAATACAGGTAGCAGCGGAAGAAAACACAATGACAGCAATACATCCAGTATTCTTTTTTTGCGCAGTTGCAAAGAGTTGTTGAGGGCAAGGCTAATCTCAAGGGTATAAAAATCTCCCTGAGTGTTTTTGCTATTACTCCCAATAATAAACAAGCTTTCTTCCGGCACAATTTTAAACTGAATGTCAGGCCTGCGTATTTGCCCCATCCAGTTAATAATCTGATGCGCAGAAATATCGCGAGAACAAAAGATAATTTCCTCTACCTTAAATAAATCAACCACATCTGCAAGGTTTTCTGTTGTACCCAGATAGTAGGTATCAGATATTTGAGGCTTACTTATGCTAACATACCCTGCATAGTCGCAGGATGCTTTTACTTTCATAAGCAAGTCGTATACACGTGCTGCCTCCTCACTGCTTCCCACAATAATGGTTTTGGTGGCAGTTTCCATGGTGAGGCTAAACTTTTTATATTGAATAGCATACCACCACAATCGGTTTAGATAAGCTGCAATAGCAGCCCACGCTGCACCAAATAAGATGAGAGCTCTTGAGAAACGATATCCTTCAGGCACAAAGGCATAGAAAACTGCAATGGCAATTGTGCCATAAAATACACCATGCAGCACTGTTGAAAAAGAGCGGGTTTTATCATAAGCACCACTTAAGTATAAACCTGCAAGCCAAAGCAGGGTATATACAATGCCATTCACTTTCATAAATGCCAGCGGATATTGTATGCCTTCACCAAACCTTACTTGCTGTGCCCAGTATAACTGTATCACATACATGCCTGCATAAATCAGCAAGGCATCGGCAAGTGGTTTAAGCATATTTTTAGCAAACCGCATAAGCAATGAAAGCGCAGCTCTGATATAAATGGCGAGATTGATAAGAAAACCAAAAGTGGCTGCATGTTTTTGAGAATAGTGTTTGCGGGCAAACGTAACCATAGCTCTATAAAACACAAATACATAATTGATGCTTGATTTTTTTGTGCTTTCGCCTTTGTAATGAATGATAGTGGTGTGCGGAAAGTAATAATTTTTAAATCCGTTTAAGGTAATGCGGTAGCTCAGGTCAATATCCTCTCCATACATAAAATAGTCTTCATCCAGTAAGCCAATTTTATCCAATACAGATTTGCGCAACATCATAAATGCACCAGCAAGCACATCCACATTGTTTATTTCATCATTATTTAAGTAACCCAAGTGATATCGGCCAAATCGCTTAGACTTAGGAAAAAGTGAAGACAGGCCAAACATTTTGTAAAATGCAACTTCCGGAGTTGGCAATCCTCTTTTAGATTCAGGCAGAAAATGCCCTTTGCCATCTATCATTTTTACACCCGCAGCTCCGGCATCAGGGGTTTTGTCCATGAATTGAAGCACCTTCCTGAAACAATCTTCCTCCACCACAGTATCCGGATTTAACAGCAATACATATTCGCCTTTACTTTCTCTTATGGCTTGATTATTTGCTTTAGAAAAACCAACATTCTCCTTGTTTTCAATTAATCTTACTTCAGGAAATGCGCGTCTTACCATTTCGCAGCTGCCATCGGCAGAATGATTATCTACTACCAGAATTTCTGATTCAATTCCTAAGCATGCTTTTCTTACAGCATATAGCGCCTGCTCTAAAAAATAGCGCACATTGTAATTTACTATAACAACAGAAAGTTTCATGCAATAACCGAACGAATATATAAATAGTTAGGCGTTTTATTATCAGCGCAGGTGTTAAGGGTGCATCAGCATATATGCGTATATTATCACTTTTGACAGGTGGTTGTTATTTTATCTTACTAAATGGATAAACTTGCAATTAATGCAGATAAGGCACTCTCAACGCAATGCTTCGGCCAAGCGTAATTTCATCCGCATATTCTAGTTCTCCGCCAATGGCAATGCCTCTAGAGATTGTGCTTAGCGACACCCCTAGGTCTTTTAGTTTTTTTGATAAGTAGAACACAGTTGTATCACCTTCCATGGTTGCGCTTAAGGCCATAATGACTTCCGTGGTATTTTCTTTCTTAATACGTTCGGTAAGTTTTTCAATATGCAGACTATCTGGTCCAACTCCATTTGCTGGCGAAATAAGACCGCCAAGAATATGATAAGTGCCATTAAACTGATTGGTGTTTTCAATGGCTATTACATCCCGTAAATCTTCTACTACGCAAATGAGCTGCTGATTGCGTTTGGGATTATTACAAATATTGCAAACCTCGGTATCGCTAACATTTCCGCACCTGTTGCAGTATTTTATTTCGGTTCTTAGGCGCATAATAGCTTCACCCATTTTTATGGCATCCAGCTCTTGCTGTTTAAGTATATACAGGACCATTCGCATAGCTGATTTTTTGCCAATGCCGGGAAATTTGGAGAGCTCATTAACGGCCTCTTCTATGAGATGCGAAGGATAATTCATGCACTGCAAATGTATTTTTAATGTCCTATTTTTTAGCGTATGTGCAAGGGTTGTGGTTAACTATTTTTTATCAAGCAGGCCTTTACTTTAGTTTTGTTTGTATGTCGCCATTGTTATTATTTTCCTTTATTGTTATTTACTTTCTTGTGCTTCTGGGTGTGGCGTTTTACACATCCCGCAATTCCAATAACGAAACCTTTTTTATAGGGAATAAAAGTAGCAACTGGATGCTGGTTGCTTTTGGAATGATAGGCACATCGCTAAGCGGGGTTACTTTTATCTCTGTTCCCGGAACGGTAGGGGTAGCCGGATTTAACTACTTTCAGGTGGTGCTGGGCTATTTCCTTGGCTATTTAGCCGTAGCTTATGTGCTGTTGCCTTTATATTATAAGCTAAACCTAACTTCTATTTATCATTATCTCGACCATAGATTTGGTAAGCACAGCTATAAAACAGGAGCTTCATTTTTTATCATTTCCAGAACGATGGGTGCTACGCTGCGTCTGTATTTGGTTATTAATGTAATGCAGCTCTTTATACTCGATCAATTGGGTGTGCCATTTATGGCCACTACCCTTATTATTCTTTTAATGATTTTGTTGTATACGTTTAAAGGTGGCGTAAAAACAATTGTGTGGACCGATACACTTCAAACATTTTTTATGTTGCTGGCTTTGGTGGTTTGTGTGGGCTATATCTTACAAGATTTGGATCTAACTCTTAGCAGTGCATTGACGAAATTAAATGACTCCGGCTATACAGGTATATTCGGGACGAACGCAATGGATAAAAAATTCTTTTTGAAGCAAATCATAGGCGGAGCATTCATTACCATAAGCATGACAGGCCTTGATCAGGAAATGATGCAAAAAAATATCAGTGTAAAAACACTGGGCGATTCTCAAAAAAATATGATCACCTTTAGCACCATTATGGTTTTGGTAAATTTCTTATTTCTTCTTTTGGGGGGGCTTTTATATTTATATGCAAACCACAATGGAATATCTGTAACCGGAGATGATTTATTTCCAACCATTGCCTTACAATATTTGCCACCTGCTATTTCTATTATATTCATTATCGGGCTTATTTCAGCGTTGTTTCCCTCAGCTGATGGTGCCATTACTGCCTTAACTTCTTCTTTCTGTATAGATATATTAGGAATTCAGCGCAATGAAAAATTAAGTGAAACCCAAAAATCAATCACCAGAAAAACCGTTCATCTAACTTTTGCTGCCATTTTTGTG